>NZ_NOXY01000008.1:0-243177 GCF_002258735.1 Rhodococcus sp. WWJCD1 | reverse complement strand
TCGGTCGTGAACGACCTGCGTTTGCGGGACATGAAGACATCCTTCCAGCGGAACCAACGATCCCGCTATCTCGGTGTCCACCATCCTGGGGGAACCTCAACCAGATCTGACGTCTTGGTGCTGAGCGTGGGTGGGCTGACTCGCGAGGGCACGTTCTTTCCGTCGTCTGGCATGTTCGCGAATGCGCTCTTCGACGATCCGGATCCGCTGAACGGATGGCACCCGGACCATGTGCCGGCGGTTGTTCTCCACGATCAGGAAAAGAATCGGTCGAGATGGTTGTACGGCCGGGAGCCTTGGATGGGCCGCTGATCAGAGCGGTAATGCGAAGCGACCGCACAGGCTGCCGAGGACGAACAACCTCTAGTAGGTCTCGGTGTCACGAGGATGTCACAAGTCGGTACCTACGGAGGTGGATTCGGGTGGTACCGCCTGGACGATTGGCGCAGGTCAGGGTGGATGTGGTGGTTCCATCCGGACGTATCTGGTTGTCCCGCAACATACTTGTAAGCGAGCGGTCAACGGTTCAATCCCGTTAGGAGGCTCCGACCACTCCGATCTCAGCCCCGAGATCGGAGTTTTTGTGTGGGCCGGTGTCCGGGGTGAGCGTGCATTTACGCCCCTCGTCCGAATTTGCGGCGCGTACAGGGTGCGTGAATCCCGACAAAAGGTGTAGATCGGGATTCGTTACGAGCAACGTTCGATGCCGTCGTACTGGCCTACCTCCGGGGTTTGCTCGGGTTCCGATGCGGGTGGTGCGGGCCGCGTCGGCCGCAGAGGTGTACGCGCATCCGCGGGCCGAGCTCGTGCGGCTGACGGGCTTGGGTCTGCTGCATCGGGTGGCGACAGGCTTGTACGTGGCGGTGCCCGACGATCGGGTCGGGACCGAGTGGATGCCTGGCTTGGAGGCTGCGGCAGGAGGTATCGCGGTTGCGGCCTACAGCGCCGACGATGCCGTCGTGATGGGTGTCAGCGCGGCCCGCTTGCACGGGGCGATTCCGCGGGCGTTGGCGACGGCTGTGGTGGCTGTCCCGAAGCGGCACGATCCGCTTCGGTTGGCGGATCGTCGGGAGCTCGGCCGCCGGTGCCTCTCATTGAGCCCTTGATCACCGGCAATAAGTGATCAAGGGCTGCGTCGATCGATCCAGCCGCTGTAGAGGAGGCTAGTTGCAGTTGCCCGCGGACCGGCCCCCGAACTGCTGAGACATCCATTTCGAGGCCGCCGGAATCGAGTTCAGTAGTCCCAGCGCGTGACCGGTTCCGGTGCCGGTGAGGATAGGAATGATGGGGCTGCGGTCGTAGGTGACTGTTGCCCCTGCGTTGCACCATTTTTGGACCATAGCGTCGACGCCGCTGGTCTTGACGAAGTCGTCGCTGACGCTTTCGGCGACGTACATGGGGATCGACGGTGCAGTGTTTCCCAGCTCTTGTGCGGCGACGATGGTGCGCCAGGGTTCGGCCTCGAGGTGGTCGCGAACCGAGCGGCCGTCGTTGGTGTAGGCCGACGTTTTCGTGAACGGGCCCAGGAGGATCGGTGCCCCGTAGATGCAGGTTGTTTGCGCACGATCCAGCAGGTCGAGACCACGGTCGTTGAAGGTCGCGAGCAACTCGGCTTTTTCATCGGGGTAAGCCGAGGTGAATCCGTTGACCACCCAACCCAATCCACCGGAGAGCAGTGATCCGTCGCCGATCTCGGCGAGTTCGAGAAGCGACGCCGGGGGCGCACCAGCGTACGCGCCGACCAGCCCGACATCGGGTGCGTATGTGTCGCGTATTTCGGCCGCGGCGGCGACGGCCATGCCACCTTCGGAATACCCCCACAGACCCATTCGTGAATCCGGAGCGACAACATCGGCAGCCGCCCGAGCCATGTTCAGTACGTCGTGGCCGAGCGCGAGCCGATTCAGATAAGGGTGTACACCCGGTACACCGAGTCCTTGATAGTCGGTCATCGCGACGGAATAGCCCTGGGCCAGAAGTGGTGCGAGCTGGAGGATTTCGTATTCCTGGCCCAGTGCCAGCAGTTTCGATGCTGCGCATGCGGGACCCATGCCCTGGGTCCCGGGTGCGAGAACCACGGTTGGTCGCGGGCCGGGTCCGGCCCATGGAGTCGAGGGGATCGCAATGGTTCCAGTGACGGCGACGTCTTCGCCCGTCGCAGTCTGGGACAGGTACATGATGCGCGTGAAGTTCGCGTCGATCGTGATTCCGGTGAACGGAATGACCGTGCCGATTGCTGGCTCGGTCTTGATGACGTCGCCCGGCTCACCGGTGCTCAGCTGCGCAGGCGGGGTGTAGAAATCGACGGGATCGGCCTCGGTAAGCGGTGTGACGCTCAGCGTCAGAGCCAGCGCGACTATTCCTGAGGTAACGATGGACGCCAGCTTCATGCAGCAACTCCGTATGCGTAGGCAGTGCCATTCAGTGGCGAAGTCACCGCGTTGGATATTCGAATTATGCTGTAGTGCAATGCCTCGCATGGCCAAGGACTACTGCAGATTCGCCTGCGCAGCCCTCGACTGGCCTCGATCTACAGCACCGTCGCGCCAAAAAACTCGGGTAGCTTGGCACGCACCTTCCTAGATCTCGGTAAGCCTGCGGCGCAGCAACTTTCCCGTGGCGTTACGCGGGAGCTGGTCTATGAAGATGACGTCTCGGGGAACTTTGTATCGTGCCAAGTTCGAGCGAACGTGTCGGCAGAGCGCATCTGGATTCTGTACCGCGCCGGGGGCGAGGACGACGAAGGCGCGTAGACGGTGGCCGAACTCGGTATCTTCCACCCCTATTACCGCCACGTCGGCCACATCGTCCATATCCGCCAGCAGATTCTCCACTTCGAGCGGGTAGACGTTCTCGCCGCCGGAGACGATCATGTCGTCGTCCCGTCCATCGACGAACAGCAGGCCGTGCGCGTCGAAATGGCCGACGTCTCCGGTGGAGAGTAGTCCGCCGATGCGTTCCTTGTCCCGACCGTCGGTGTACCCCTCGAAGCTCAAACCATTTGCGGCGAAGATCCTGCCGATGGTGTCGGGCGTTGTGATTCGTTTGTCGGTGTCGTCGTACAGTTCGACATGGCAGGTGACCGGTGGCCGTCCGGCAGTTCCCGGGGCGGTGGCCAAGTCTTCGGGTGTCGCCACCGTGGCGACGGCGACTTCGGTCGATCCGTACAGGTTGTAGAGCACGTCTCCGAATGTGGCGGTGACTCGTTTGCACAAGTCCGGTGACAACGACGAACCGGCCGAAAAAATGATCTTCAGGTTCGAGGTGTCGTACTTCGACAACACCTCGGGCCCGAGGCCGACGATGCGGTTCAGCATCGTCGGTACGAGAACGAGACTGTCGCAGCGAAATCGAGCCAGAGCCTCGACCGTGTTCTCCGGATCGAACTTCCTGTGCATGACGACCGTTTGTCCGAGTGCCAGTGCGAGAGCGAATTGCGACACGCCGGTTCCGTGAAAGGCCGGAGCCGCCATCATCATGATCTGGTTGCGGCGCAACGGTACTCGGTCGAGAAACTGCGCCGAGGCGAGTGGAGACATGTGTCCGCGAGGTGCGCCTTTGGGGGTGCCTGTCGTTCCGCTGGTGAGGAGGACGAAGCTGCCGTTCTTCGCGGGCGCGGAGACTGTCGACGTTCCATGACCGATCACCGCTTCGTCGAGGGTGACCGTTGTGGTGGGCACTTGGATGTCGGCTTCAGGCCACGAGCGATACATGATGGTGTCGGAGGGCAGGGAGTTGGCTCTGTCGGCGAATTCGTCGTCGTAGACGAATGCCGCGACATTTTCGCGTGCGGCAACGTCGATGAGTTGTGGGGCAGCGAAGCCCGTGTTCATGAGGACGAGCTTCGTGCCGTTCTTCGCCGCAGCCAGCATCGTCAGCACCAGGCCGCGATGGTTGCGGCACATGGCACCCATGACTGTCTCGGAGGTGATGCCGACGGACTGCCAGGCTCGTACGAGGGCATTGCTCGTGCGTTCGAGCTCGGCGTACGTGAGGGGGCCGCGCTCGTCGATGATGGCAACCGCGTCGTAGCCGCTCTGGGCATGAGCGGAAACAGGTCCGGCAAAGGGGCCGAACTTGTTCACCGCATTCAGAGATTTGAGTCCATGGTCGACGCGAGGAAATGGAACGAGACCGGCCCTGACCATGACACTCGTAGCGCGGATGGTGTCGGAGATCTTGGTCAACGATGTCGGCATGAGTGAACCTCTTCGAGTGTCGATGTGCGCATCGGCGGTTGGTCGTAATTCGCCCGCGGATGGCACCGGCAGTTGATGCATCTTCGCGGTTGTTTCGGAACTTCGGTCGGAGTCCGCCGTCATGACGAAGGTAATACAGACACTTACTGTCCGCAATGGTCAGTCGGTGCAGTTCGACGTGTAGGCCTGGCTGGACGATGCCGAAACACGCCTCGCTCACCGTGAGGCAGCATGGTTTGCGCATCGCTCGATGTGCTCACCAGCGCGAAATACGTGCTCACGAACTGCCGAACGTGTCGTCGAGGTGCGTCTCGATCTCGTGGATGGTGAGTTCGGGTGGCGGTATGAGTCCGAGGTGCCGCCACGCTCGGGCAGTCGCAATTCTTCCTCGGGGTGTGCGCGCAAGCATTCCTGCGCGGACGAGGAACGGTTCGCAGACCTCCGCCACCGTGGCGGGTTCTTCGCCGACTGCGACGGCGAGGGTGGATACGCCGACCGGACCGCCCCCGAAACTCTTGACCAGGGCTCCCAGAACTGCGCGGTCGAGTCGGTCGAGACCGACAGCGTCCACGTCGAAGACGATCAGCGCCGCTCGAGTGGTGCTGCGGTCGACGTGTCCGTCCCCGCGGACCTCGGCGAAGTCACGAACGCGTCGCAGCAGGCGATTGGCGATACGGGGGGTGCCGCGTGAGCGACCCGCGATCTCGTCGCACGCGGGGTGATCGATGGAGACTCCGAGAATGCGGGCCGACCGGTAGACGATGTGTTCGAGTTCTTCGGGTTCGTAGAAATCCATCTGCGCCACGAACCCGAAACGGTCGCGGAGGGGTCCGGTGAGCGCGCCCGGACGGGTGGTGGCACCGACGAGGGTGAACGGTGCTACCTCGAGTGGTATCGACATGGCACCGGGGCCTTTGCCGACGATGACATCCACCCGGAAGTCCTCCATGGCGAGGTACAGCAATTCCTCTGCGGGACGGGCAATTCGGTGGATTTCGTCGATGAACAGGACATCGCCGTCGACGAGGTTGCTCAGTATCGACGCCAGGTCGCCGGCGCGTTCGATCGCCGGACCGGACGTGAGTTGGAGGGAAGCTCCGAGTTCGTGGGCGATGATCATGGCCAAACTGGTTTTGCCCAGGCCCGGTGGCCCGGCCATCAAAATGTGATCCGGAGTGACGTTGCGCTTCTTGGCACCCGCGAGAACGAGGTGGAGTTGCTCGCGCACGCGCGGCTGTCCGACGAATTCGTCGAGATTCTTCGGACGCAAGGTGGTGTCGGCTTCGGCATCTCCTTCGATGATCTCCGCGTTGACATCGAACTCGTACTCGTCGTCGTATGCGTTGTCGGTCAGGGTGATCCTCTCGTGGACGCACTTTGTTCGACCCGAGTTCGGTGCGGTCGGGCGGGCCGCACCGAATCCGGGTCGAACGAGGTACGTCAGGCGGTGTGCACGGGGGCTTCTTCGCTGTCGTACCGAGGTATCAAGTCGTTCTTGTCACCCCTGATGAACGCAACGGACAATGCCGATGCGACGACCATTGCGACGGCGGAGGCGATGAAGGTCGCCGAGTAGCCGTCGGTGAAGGCGGTGAGTTCTGGTTTGCCTGCGGCCAGCGAGCTTTCGACTGCTCTCGCATAGATGACGGTGAATACTGCCAAACCGATGGATCCGCCGATGTGGAACGTCGAGTTCACCGTTGCAGAGGCGACTCCGGCGTCCTGCGGATCCACTCCGGTCAGAGCAAGGTTCTGCAAGGGTACGAACAGCATTGCCAACCCGACGCCGAGAAGTATCAGCGCGGGCAGCACTTCGCTCACATAGTCGCCGTCTGGAGTGATATCGCTCAGATAGAGCAGACCTGCGGCGGCGAACAGCGGGCCGGCGATCATCAGCGGTCGTGGGCCATACGTGTTCAGCGCTTTGGTGACCACCGGCACCAGTGCGATGATGACGACGGTCATTGTGACATTGGCGAGTCCGGATACCAACGGGCTCATACCCATGACGATCTGAAAGTGGAACGTCAGGTACAGGAGTGAGCCGATCATGATTGCGCCCACCACCGCTTGCACGAGAAATGCTCCACCTCTTACACCGTGGAGTAGGACACGCAGGGGGAGAAGTGGCTGCTCCACCTTCGTTTGGATCCAGACGAAAGCGGCCAGCAGAACGACGCCCAGACCGAGGAATACTACGGTGTCCGCCGAACTCCACCCGTGCTCGGCGAGGGTGAAACCGTAGACGAGAGAACCCAATCCGAGCGTGACGGTGACTGCTCCCCAGAGGTCGTAGCGGTTGTCGCCGTCAGCTTTGCTCTCACCGAGGAACAGTAGCCCGCCGATGATGCCGATGACGACGAAGACCACGTTCACCAGTAGGCACCACCGCCAACTGGCGAATTCGGTCAGCACTCCTCCCAGGACGAGGCCCACGGCCGCGCCGGTTCCTGCGATGGTTCCGAAGATCGCGAAGGCGAGGTTACGTTCGCGTCCGTGGGTGAAGATGACGGTCAGCATGGCCAGAGCGGCAGGTGCGAGCAAGGCCGCGAACGTCCCCTGTACTGCGCGCGCAATGACGAGTTCTGTTCCGTTACTGGCAATACCGCCCCATGCCGATGCTGCGCCGAAGCCGACCATTCCCACCATGAAGGTGCGTTTGCGACCCCAGTAATCAGCGACGCGGCCACCGAGGAGAAGTAGGGCGCCGAATGCGAGTGCGTATGCAGTCACGACCCACTGGCGTTGCGTGTCGGACAGATTCAGATCCTGCTGCGCTTCGGGTAGGGCGATGGTGACGATGGTGACGTCGAGAACGACCACCAGCTCGGTCAGCGACAGAACGACGAGCGCCCACCAGCGGGTGGACGGTCTGGAAACGAACGCGGACAAAAGAAACCTCCCGGCTTCATCGAACGAAAGCCTGGAGGTTTCGAGCCTCGGATCTACGCGCACTGTTGCTGCGCCCGACCGCCCCTGCTATCAAGCCGGGCAGAGTTATACCGTAGCAGAACGGTGCGAGAAGTGCGCGAAACAGCTTGTCTCGCAGTGAGACCAGAAATCGCTCACGAAGTCAAGAGTGGCCCCGCGTGCTTCGGGTTCGGGCAACGACACTCTTCGTCGTGGTGTCGTGCGACGTCGTTCGATGACACAACGATGGACAGTGAACTGGGCAATGCGATGATTGCCTCATGACTCAGGGTGGCCGACGTGGACCCGGAAGACCTCGGGATGCGGACATGGAAGTCCGTGTGTACGACGCCGTGCTCGAAGTATATTGGGAAACCAGTTGGCGCGGTTTCACTTTCGATGCGGTTGCCCGCCGAGCGAAGGTCGGCAGGGCTGCACTGTATCGCCGGTGGGACACCAAGGAGGCACTGTTGGTCCAGGCCCTGGAGGCGCGCTCGCCGTTGTCCACGCCGATCGACACCGGCAGCGTCCGAGGCGATCTTCTCGAGCTCTCTGCTCAGCTCGACCGTGGATACACCGAACTCGCGGGCTTGGTGTCTTTGCGGGTAACCCTCGATGCGATGGTCAATCCCGACCTCCTGTCACATCTGACCGACACGCTGAACCAGAGCCGTCTGGTCACAGCTCGGCACATCGTCCAACGCGCTGTGGAGCGTGGCGAGCTGCCGGCGGGAACCTCGACGACACTGTTGCTCGAGCTCGTCACCGGTGCCGTGCTCACTCATGCACTGTTCTCGCAAGCGCACGCCGGTCCCGTGAAGTCGAACGGCACAGCGCATTCGGTGTTGATCGTCGACACCGTTCTGCGTTCGATGACCTGACTCGGGGAGTCGGGTCGCACTACGCGTCCTATTGCGGACACTGAATGTCTGTATTACCGTTCGGGGGGTGACCGACCCAACAACAGTGCCCGTCATCATCGGCGTTGCCGATGTTCGATCCGGACGTTTCGGCGACCCGGCACCGCCGAAAGAGCCTGTGGAGCTCATCTCGGAGGCGGCGGCAGGAGCTCTGCGAGATTCCGGCAACCCCGACCTCGGAGCACGAGTGGAGGCGATCTACGCCGTCAGAACCTCGAGCTGGTCCTACGACGACTTGCCGATGCTCCTGGCGCAGCGCATCGGGGCCCCCGCGCCGCGGACCTGGACCAGTTCCGTCGGTGGCCACTGGCCTGCGGCGTTGCTCGATCGCATCGGCTCCGAAATTGCCGACCGAAAGACGACTGTCGCGCTGCTCGTCGGCGGAGAGACTCAGGCATCTGTCACCGCTCTGACGAAACAAGGGGTCGATCCGAGAGCGCGGGGGTGGTCCACTGAGCCGGGTGGCCCGCCCACCTTCTCAGCCGAGGACCTCGGGAGCCCTGACATGATCAGGGCCGGCGTCGTCACGCCGGTTCGGGTCTACCCCCTCTTCGAGAACCGGTTCAGCCACGACATCGGCCAGAACCCGGAGCAATCGCGCGTCTACTCTGCCCGTCTGTACTCGGAGTTCTCTTCGATAGCCGTGACGCATCCCTGCGCGTGGTCGCCGACTTTCCGGACAACCGACGAACTCGCAACGACCGGGCCGAAGAATCGGCCGATCAGCGATGCCTACCCGCTGATGATGAATGCGATGCCCTTCGTGGATCAAGCCGCCGCAGTGCTCGTGTGCTCGCTGGCCGTTGCCCGTGAGCTCGGGGTGGACGAGGACCGCATCGTGTACCTGTGGGGTGGAGCAGGGGCGTCGGAACCGGACGATGTGCTGACGCGCAACGACTTCGGGGCCTCTGCCGCCATGAAGTCGGCGGTGCACCGCACCCTCGATCGTGCGAAGCTGACCGGGGGCGACCTGGGGCTGATCGATGCGTACAGCCCTTTTCCGATCGTCCCGAAAAACTTGGTCGAGACTCTCGGGGTTCCGCGCACCACCGTACCCAGTGTTCTCGGCGGTCATTCGTTCTTCGGTGGTCCGCTGAACAGCTACTCACTTCATGCGGTTGCGGAGGTGACTCGGAGCCTGCGGAGAACCCTCGACGACCGACCGGCGTTGGTACATGCGAACGGTGGCTACATGACCACTCAGCACTCGATAGTTCTGTCTCGTCACCCGCACCCCGATGGTTATGTCGGCGACCCCGTCGCACAATCGGTACCGCCGACCAGCGCCGAGATCGTGCACGGCTACAGCGGCAGCGCCGAGATCGTCACAGCCACGGTGGAATTCGATCGCACGGGTGAGCCTTCGATCGGGATCGTGATCGCTACGATCCCGACGGGTTCGCGAGTGGCCGGTCACACCGATGCCGGCGACGCAGCGGCGATGATTCGTTACACGCACGACGGGACCCGGTCCCTGGTCGGTGCGCATGTCACTATCACCGACCGCGACGGCTGTGTCGCGGTCACATTCGACGACGAGGAACCAACATGAACGACGCAGTACTGACGGAGGTCCGCGGCCACACACTGCTGGTCACCATCAACCGACCCCGCGCAGCCAACAGCGTGAACAGTGACGTTCATCGAGGTCTCGGCCAGGCGTGGGAGATGGCAGAAGCGGAAGGCGACATCCGGGTGGTCGTCCTGACCGGCGCGGGGGAGTCGACATTCTGCGCCGGTGCCGATCTCAAGGCACTCGGCACCTCCGGCCCGGACGGAGTGACCCCTCCGGAGACCGCACACTGGGGTTTCGCCGGCGTGGTCAAACACCACATCAGCAAGCCGATCATCTCGGCGGTGAACGGCAACGCACTCGGCGGCGGTACCGAGCTCGCGTTGGCCGGGGATCTCGTTGTGGCAGCGGACACATCGACTTTCGGGCTACCCGAAGTCAAGCGCGGATTGATCGCTGGCGCCGGTGGTGTGTTCAGGTTGGTCACCGCAATACCGCGGGCGATTGCCATGGAGTTGTTGCTCACGGGCGCGGCTTTGAGCGCCGAGGACGCTTTGCGATGGGGACTGATCAATCGGGTCGTTCCACGCGCCGATGTACTGACCACTGCGCTCGAGCTTGCCGAGATCATCTCGACCGGAGCGCCTTTGGCAGTGCAGGCCTCCAAGACGATTGCCCGAGGAATCGTCGACGGTGGCGTTCCGACGGAAGCGCAGGGGTGGGCCCTCACCGAGGAGGCTCTCGCGCGACTGAGTACATCATCGGACACGATGGAGGGGATCACCGCATTCCTTCAGAAGCGCGACCCGATCTGGAGTGGACGATGACCACCGCATCGGCGGAACTGTGGGAGACCGACGAACGTACAGCACTGCGTGATCTGACCAAGAAATTCACCGTCACCCACGTCGTGCCCAACCTCACCGGGTGGGAAAACGACGGCGAGATCCCGCGCGAATTACACCGCACCGCAGCTACGTTGGGTCTACTCGGCGCATCGGCCCCCGAAAGTGCCGGCGGCTCGGGCGGAACCGCCCTGGACATGCTGACGATCCTCGAGGAAATCATTCTGTCCGGCGGCTCCTCGGGCCTGATTTCGGCGCTGTTCAGCCATGGAATAGCGACCCCACACATCGTTTCCTCGGGCAACGCCGATCTCATCGATCGCTTCGCGCGGCCCGCTCTGGAGGGGCGAATGATCGGATCACTCGCGATCACCGAGCCGGGTGGTGGCTCCGACGTGGCGAACATCAAGACCACGGCGAGACGGGACGGTGACTCCTACGTCGTCAACGGTGCAAAGCTCTATATCACCTCGGGAACTCGCGCGGACTTCGTGACAACTGCCGTTCGGACCGGAGACAGCGGACACGCGGGCATCTCGCTGATCGTGATCCCTACGGATGCAACAGGATTCGCTTCCTCGCGTCGTCTCGACAAAATGGGTTGGCTGTGCTCCGATACCGCCGAATTGTCTTTCGACACTGTTCGTGTTCCGGTCGCCAATCTGATCGGTGACGAAGGGTCGGGGTTCGCCCAGATCGCCCAGCAGTTCCAGGGTGAACGACTCTCGCTCGCGTTCCAGGCGGTCGCTACCGCTAGACGATGCCTCGACTTGTCGATCGCGTGGGTACGATCGCGTGAGACGTTCGGTCGGCCCCTGTCGTCGCGTCAGGTCGTGCGACACCGAATCGCTGAGCTGACCACCGAAATCACTGCAGCGGAGGAGTTCTGCCGGTCCGTAGCGGTGCGTTGGGTAGCAGGTGGGGGAATGCTCGCCGAGACCGCGATGGCCAAGAACAACGCAGTCAAAGTGTGCGACCACACGGTCTACGAGGCCGTCCAACTGTTCGGCGGCCTCGGTTGTATGCGCGAATCCGAGGTCGAACGCCATTACCGCGACGCACGCGTACTTGGTATCGGTGGCGGGACCACCGAGATCATGAACGAGATCATCAGCAAACTGATCGGGCTGTGACAACCAGAGTGGGGACGAACATGAAGAACTCGTTGAATGGCCGTGTTGTCGTGATCACCGGTGGCGCACGGGGGATCGGGTTCGCTACAGCGAATGCGCCGACCGCACACGGGTAGCTGACACCCCTCGGTAGCTCCTGGCTGATGTACAACCCGGGGGTGATCAGTTGCGACGCTGGGAATCGACCCAACGCAGAGCCTTCTCGGTAGCCCGCGCAAACTTCGCCGGGTCGGCGACGGGGACATCGTGGTCGGCGTCGACCCGGAAGACGTGCGCCCCCAGCAGTTCTGCCGCCTCATTCTGCAGAACTGGCGGACACACTCGATCGGCGGTGAGGACTAGTACAGCCGTCGGGGCGCTGGACCGCAGTACCCTGTGATCGTTTCGCTGCACCGCTCGCCACACGGTGGCGTAGCGAGGTTTACCGGACACAGTCAACTGCTGCTCGACCCAAAGCTGCCGCGCCGCAGCATGTTTGCTTGTCCTTGCGCTGGCGCGCCAATACCGAGCGGGCAGTCCCCGTGTCGCCTGATCCAGGCCCAGTTTGTGAGCGGCCGCGACCGCATGGAGAAACACGCGCTCACGGATGCCCACGCCGTAGCGCATCGCGGCTGCCTGAACGATGAGCCCTGCGGCCCTGTCGGGGTGTCGGTCGGCGGTGACCATGGACACGATCCCACCGAGTGAGTACCCGCACAGCGTCGCCTCTTGGACACCGAGCCGATCCAGGACGGCGATTACGTCGTCGGCCACATCCTCGAACGTGAAGTGGTCGAGCCGGATTCCTCTGCCGTGATTCGGCAGGTCGAAGACGATCACGGGCCGCGTCGGTCCGAAGAGGTCCGCCAAGGCGAAAAAGTTGACATCTGCGGTCAGTGTTATCCCATGCAGGAGCACGACAGGGATAGTGTCGGATGCCGCGATGTTCGGGGTGTGCCGCACGGTCAGCTGTCCGCGGTGGCCGAGATCTACCTGTGTGGTCTCTGTCCACGGCAGCGACGGAGCGTCCAGCTGGGGAGTGGTGCGCAGTGGCGAGAACATGGCTGCGACGGAACGTGAGTCCGACAGCAGTGGCGCGACCGCGTTTCGTACCGTCGGCCACCGGGGTGAAGGTCGATGGGGTCCGTCCGGTGCCGTCGGCCTCGTCATGGCGTCACCTTCGGCTCAGTAACAACGCCGTAACCGGCACGGGCGGACGGGGCACAGCTCACGATCGAAGGATCCACGCGGACCACCCTATTACGGACAAGGAATGTATGTAAATGTGCCCAGCTTTTAGGGTTCACTGTGGCTCCGGTCCCGCTGCTGGGGTCGGAGTTCTTGGAGGAGGCCCCCACCTCCGATCTGCTCCCCGGTTCGGAATACCCGACGCCGATCGGAGTCAGGTATCCAGATGTGAGGAGTGGATTCGGCTCGAGCGATTTCGGTGAGGGTCGTGGATCAGGGTCGGAGGTCGCTCGTGCGGGCACACATCGGCTCACGTCCTGCATTTGCCGGCTCCCCCATGGCGGGTGCTGGTGTTCGGTGGGGCGCGGCATACGATGAAACGAACAGTCCAGCGTGGTGGGAGGTGAACTGGGGTGGCCGAGGCCCGTCATGAGTTCGTTGCTCGCCATCTGCGTTCGCTGATCGTCAGCGGCGAATATGCAGTCGGCCAATCCCTTCCGAGCGAAAGTGCCTTGTGTGCGCAATACGAGGTCTCTCGGGGGCCCGTGCGTCAGGCGCTGGCGACCTTGTCTGCCGACGGTCTCGTGCAGCTATCGCAGGGACGTCCAGCGGTTGTTCGCTCGCGAGATGCCGCGCAGACCCTCGACACCTTCACCCCGTTCTCTCAGTGGGCCAGGCGGACGGGGCGAGAAGCGGGAAGCAAAACCTTGGAGGTGTCGCGTCGTCGGGCGTCGTCCTCGGCGGTCGATGCGTTGGGGATCGCTCCCGATGATTTTGTTGTCGAGGTTGTTCGTGTTCGGTACCTCGACAGCGAACCCACGATGATCGAGCGAAGCGTGTTCGTCGACGCCGTGGGTTCGCTGCTGTTCGATTTCGATACCGATTCGGGCTCGATCACCGACTACCTCACCGGCCGTGGTGTTCGATTCGAGTCGATGTCCCACGTGCTGGACGCAGTGTCGGCCGACTCGGTCGATGCCGACAGCCTCGGCATCGCCGCGGGCAGTCCCTTGCTCCGTGAACGTCGTACCTCACGTGACGAGACCGGAACCGCATTCGAGTACGCAGACGATCGCTACCGTTCCGATCAGGTGGTGTTCAGCATCGTCAACTCGAGGACGGCGGACCCGCGCATGATCGCATCCGAGAATTCGGGTACCTGATTGTCGGGCAGGGTATTTCATACTGCTGCAGGCATACGATTCCAGTGCGGCATGAGTAGCAGCATCGCCAGAAATGCGGCTGCTGCGAAACCGTAGAACAAGGTGGTCGTGTCGAGGTAACCGGGCAACAGACCACCGAAGATTGCACCGATGGAACCGCATCCGTTGATGATTCCGGACGCTGCCCCAGCGTGTTTCGAGGTTCCGAAGTCCACTGCGGACACACACGAAATCATGGCGTCGGCTCCGTAGATGGTCAGGCCGATGACTGCAAGCACGCCCACCATGATCCACACGTTTCCAGCTGCGGTGAGAGGTGTGAACAATGCCAGGACAGCTGTGAGAGCGACAAGACTCAGCACACATGCGGGGATACGGCGTGCCTTGAATACCTTGTCGGAGATCCGACCGATCAGGATGGGCGCACACACTCCCGCGACTCCGAACGCGATCGGAACCGTGATGGCGACGAAGTTGTCGGCGTTCTGCAGGCGTTCGGCGACGATGACCGGACCCCACAGCAGGATTGCGTAGCGGGCCGGTTTGAGCAGGAAGTAGGCCGCGCCGAGTGTCATGACCATCCGGTCCTTGATCACCACGGAAAATGTTTCGCGTACCGACATCGTTGGTTCAGCGACGGCGGATTCGGTTGCGAGCGGCGCGATCTCGGTAGGCGGGTGATAGTCCTCGATCGGTGGTAGACCGACGTCCTGTGGACTGTTGCGTTGGAAGACGAGTACGACGACGAACACTGCAGCAACGATGACGGCACCGGTGGTGAACGCCGCGCGCCAGCTGTCGAAGAGGCTGTAAGCGAACCATCCGAGGACCGGTGCGGCGACGAGGCCGCCGAATGCGTAGTTCGTGCTCCACAGTCCAAGGACACGACCGCGTTCCCCGATGGAGAAGAACTGCGACATGTTCTTCAATGTCCCGGACCAGCCGGTCGATTGCGACAGTCCCTGCACGATCATCAACGGAAGCAGGAAGACCAGCGCAGGAAGTAGTCCCATGAACAGCGTCGCCACCGCTGAGATCGCGAGGCCGCCGAGCACGACGATTCGGGGGCCGTACCGATCCGAGACCGAGCCCCAGACGAATTGCCCGAATGCGTACGCGGAGAGGTAGACAGCGTCGAGGTTGGCGAGCGTGGATTTGGTCAACGTGGTGGACAGGACGGGGTCCTCGAGGATGCCCAGTTTGGCGACCGAGAAGGCCTGTCTCGTGAAGTAGAAGCCGGCGTAGGCGATCCAGGTGACCGCGAAGATCTGAAATCGCCAGCGTTCGTAGCGTGCGATCTTCTCGTGGGCCGTGCTCAGGGCTTTCGTCATCGTATGCACCTTGGTTCGGACGCGCGAGACCTCTCGCAACGTCGTGCGATATGAGCGTAGAAGAAAGTTGTGCGCGAAGTCGCGTGGGAGAAGCGCGACGAGCGGACGAGCCGTGAGCAGGAAGCGTCGTTGCGGGTGCTCACTCGGAAGAGCAGATGTTCTCGTGAGGTTGCCTCTCTGGGAAGGGCTTTGACGTAAAGCCCGTCCCAGAGCTGACGGGGCTGGAGAGGGTGAGGAGCCGGGTCAGTGAAGAGTGTCGAGCAGGCCAGGCAGCTCTGCGACACTGTCGAGGATGTGGGTGGCTCCAGCTGCGCGGAGTTGGTCGGCGTCGTGTGCGCCTGTCAGCACTCCGACGACAGCGCGTGCACCGGATCTGAGGCCGCTGGTGATGTCGGAGGTCGTATCGCCGATTACCACCATGGACTGCACCGACGGTGCGGCGGTTCGTAGGAGTGCGGTGAGCGGCATGTCGGGGAAAGGACGCCCACGTACCCCGTCACCCGGGCACAGGACGACGTCGGCGATGTCCTGCCACTGAAGCGCAGTGAGGATTGCGTGCTGGGTCTCGTGGGCGAATCCCGTGGTCAATGCGGTCTTGACACCTCTCGATCGCAGATCGAGGAGCAGTTCCGCTGCACCTGGGATGGCACTGCAGTGACCGTCGCGGACCAATTGGCCGTAGCAGCGTTCGAAGGCCTTGTTGGCGGACTGCGCTTGTTCTTCGTTCCCGCCGGTGAGGTGTCGGAACACTTCGATCTTGGATTGGCCCATGGTGTCGGTGACGTATGCGAGCATGCGGGCCTTGTCCTCGGCGTCGTGCGAGAGTCCAGCGTGTTCGTCTGCAGCGGCGAAGGACTGTTGGACCAGTCCACTGTCTTCGACTGTGGTTCCTGCCATGTCGAACACGACGAGGTTGATCGGGTGGGTGTCGGAAATCTTCATGCGTCGACTCCTATCGGGGTGGTGGTGTGCTGTTCGAGTGCGGTGGTGAGACTGGATTCGGCCAGCCCCATGCTGGTGGTCATGCCGATGCCGGTGGTGACCGTGACGACGTGGATGCCCGGGATCGGTTCGACGAGAAGGAATTCCGAGTCGGGTGCCGAGCTGTAGATGCCCTGCCAACGCTCGGTGACCTCGATTCGTTCGACGTCGAACATCGCTTTCGCTTCGGTGACGAGGGTGTCGAACCCGGCTTCGCTCTGAAACGGTGACGACGAGATTTCGCGAATGTGTGTGTCGCCGATCAGAATCGAGCCGTCAGGTTGTGGGGTGTACATCTGGTGCAGGTCCAGTGCGAGGTAGTTCGGGTGTTCTTCACCGAGTCTCGATGCGACGTCGGCAACGGCGGGCAACCCCTCGAAGCCGGAGTACCGCAGGAGCGACCACCCGGTGAACAGGGGAGTGGGAAGTGGCACCGGAAGTTCGATGCGGGCGCGCATCATGTGGAGGCGACACCGAAGAAGCCCGCCTCGCTCGGCATATTCGGGAAAGAGACGGTCGATGTCGTAGTTGACCGTCACGAAGATGTTGTCTGCGTACAGCTCGCCCCGGGAGGTGTGCACCACACCGGGATCGAATGCCGTTGCCGCGGTTCGCCAGTGGAAGTCGACACCGCAGCCTTCGAGCCACCGGACGATCGACGGGGCAGCGGTGCGAGGGTCGACTTGGAGGTCGTCGGGCATGAACAGGCCTCCGGTGACTCCGTCCGGCGAGATGGGCAGGCGTTCGAGAATCTGGTCACGATCGAGGAGTTTCGCCTGCTCTGGTCCGCGCAGGTCCGCGAACTGCTGGAGAACGGCGAGTTCGTCGTCATGTCTGGCGACGCAGTGTGTACCCGACTCGCTCGACCAGAATTCCGCTTGTCCGGATAGGTTCAGCCAGTGTTCGCGGCCCGCTCTCGCGTAGCTCAGAGCGTCGCCCGACTGGGCAGTGATGCAGGCATGTCCGAAGTTCTGAACCGATGCGCCGACAACGGTATCGGCATGGTCCACAACGGCGACCGTCAGGCCACGCCGGTAAGCGTGATAGGCGTGCGCGAGGCCGACGATGCCGGAGCCGATTATGACTACGTCGTAGTTTCGTTGCTTGTGCATGTAAGAACTGTCGACCCTGAGAAGCAACTTGTCAATACAAGTAGGGAAAATTTACTTCATGTATATATACCTGCGATGGGGTGTCATCGGAACGAGTTCGGAGACCGGCATGATGCAAGACGGTTGAATCAGCGCTCTCGCAGGCATATTCAGCTTTCGCGTGTCGCGTTGTCGGTCCGGTCTTCCCGTTTCGACGCGTGCGATAACTTGGCCTTGTACAGGGCGATGTCGGCCTGAGTCAGCATCTCTTCGAGGGTGCTGGCTCCCGTGTTGTGTGCGACGCCGATGCTGATCGACACCGAGACGTGTGTGTCGACGATGTCGATCGGCGGGGACGTCGCAATGATCATCTCGCGCTCGATATCCGCGGCAGATCGTGTTGGACCCAGCAACGTGTCGCCAAAGAGCGCAGCAACGAACTCGTCACCGCCGATCCTTCCGAACACGGTGCCGGAGTCGCAGGTCGAGACCAGCCTGGCGGCTGTGATGCGCAGAACTCGGTCCCCGGCCAAGTGGCCGTAGGTGTCGTTGACTGCTTTGAAGTCATCGAGATCGATGAACAATACGGCTGCTGGAGCCGCCGTTTCTGCGGTCATCCGCTCGATTCGTTCGAGCAACGCAGCGCGATTGAGCACGCCGGTGAGATCGTCGACCCTCGATTTGACCAGGAGTTCGCGATACGCCTCGAGCAGGCTGCTGGTCGTAGCCGCGAAATCCGTGACATCTCGGAAGCTGATCGCGACGACCCCGTCCACATGGTTCGCGGTCACCTCGAGCGTTCTGCCGGGAAGGAAGAGGGCTTGGACCACCCTGGTGACCTCGCCGCGAGTGGCGATCGCGTTGCGATGCAGATCGTCGAAGTAGGACCCTTCCGTCTCCGGCAGTGCCTCGTGGATGTGCCGTCCGACCACCTCCGTTCGGCTGACGCCCAGATGGCGCTCGGTCTGATTGTTGATGTACCGCAGCACCATCGCTTCGTCGACGATGGCGAATCCGAGCGAGACACAATCGAGGATCCGACTCCACCGCACGTCGGGCATGAGGTCTACGTGCAGACCCGTTGGTGGCTCGACGAGCGAGACGACCCCGGTGAGCACCGAGGGCGAACCGTCGGGGGCATGTTCGATGGACACGCTCCGGGTGAGTATGTGCCGAATGTTGCTACCGCGATCGATGATTCGATAGATGCACTCTGCCCCGATGGACGCGCGCGCATCACCGTAGAGGGTTCGGAGCACAGAGGTATCGTCCGGATGCACGCGACTGCGCCAGATATCGAGGGCGGGCCGATCGTCCTGACCGACGTCGAATATCGCGGCTGCGCGCGTATCCCACTCCAGGTACGACGTGCCGATATGAAAGCGGGTGATCCCGATGGACGCCGCGTGCGGTGTCATGTCCGGGACGACTGGTTCCCCGCCGGACGGCGAGTGTGGGGTGTCGACCATACGACTCCATCCCTCGACCGACCCTGTTCCTACCGAGTGTGTACCAATCGACCGATTCACGTCACCGAATCAGGGGTTCTGTCGGTTTTGGGGTGTGTCGAGGGGAGTGTGTCAGAACTTCGGCACGATGTTGCCGGTCGCCCACTGGAGACTGAGTGGCGACGGGAATGCGATCGACTGAGCCTCCGTCGGAGAGAGTGGAACATAGTCCCCGCGCGCGACTGCGGACAGGGATGCAATACCCGGGAGTGCTCGGAAAGCGTCGAGATCGGCGGGTTGCCCCGTCGCGATCACGAGATCGGCATCGTTGTCTGCCAGGTTCTCGTAGGTGATCTGTGCTCGTCCCGGAATGGAGCTGGTCGGCAACCCGGTCGCGTAGTCGGTGGGCCGC
Source organism: Rhodococcus sp. WWJCD1 (assembly GCF_002258735.1). Classification (NCBI taxonomy): domain Bacteria; kingdom Bacillati; phylum Actinomycetota; class Actinomycetes; order Mycobacteriales; family Nocardiaceae; genus Rhodococcus; species Rhodococcus sp. WWJCD1. The sequence goes on along the minus strand of NZ_NOXY01000008.1, from coordinate 224,064 downwards.
ATACCGAGCGAGTCGAGAAATTGCGCACCGGCGTCGTCGGTCGAATTGACCACGTAGACACTGCCGTTGGTGGGGCCGACGAAGAACGTGAACGTCTTACCGGACAGGTCGGGGTTGGCCTCTGCCGCAGCGGAGATCGTCGAGTCGGTGTCGGCGATCACCCGCTCACCGTCGTCGCTGCGCCCCAGCGCGGCCGCGATCGTCCTGGTGGCGTCCTGCCAGGTTTCTGCCGAGGGCGTGCTGTCGTAGTGCACGACGGGCGCTATGGCCGACAGCTGTTCGTAGCGGGTGTCGAGTCCGAATGCCTTCGTCCCGACGATCAGGTCGGGCTCGTAGGCGAGCACGTCTTCGATCGACAGGTCGGCATTCGCACCTTCGAGGAACGCTGGGGCATCCTGATCGCCCAGCTCGGCCTCGGCCCACGGTTGGAATCCCGACGCAGCGGTGGCTCGGGCGGTGGCCACCGGCGTCACTCCCAGCGACAGCAGAATGTCGGCGTCGGTCCAAGACAGCGCGACCACACGGGTGGGCTCCGAGCCGACCACGGACGAACCGAGTGCCCCCTCGATCGTGACCGGGAACTCGGCAGACGTGTTCGCGCCCGTCGGTGGTACGGGATCGGGCGACTCGCTCGACGAGCAGCCCAACAGAGAGACGACGACAACCGCGGTGAGGGCACCGTAAAACCTACGCATAACGGACGATTGTAGGGGCCGAGGTCTTCGAGTGGGGCAGTGACGATCAGGTCGTGCAGTGTCCAGGACCTACCCGCGATTGTTGTCCACCGCTGTGCCGAACACCGCGAGGTTGTAGTCGCCGCCGAAGCGAATCACGTCCACGGCAGCTGAGATCGTTTGTGCCAGTATATTTCTGGAGTTTCGTGTGAGTCTACGTCGCTGGCTGCGATCAGCTCGCGGTCGATCGAAAGCGCGGCAACATTCTGCTCGAGTTGCGCCGCGGTGGCAGAGCCGGAGAGCACGACATCGGCCCACGGTTGCGCTAGTGCAATCGCCAGTGCCAGTGCATCACGACCGACTCCCGCCGAATCCGCGGCCCTGCCGAGTGCTGAATCTTCGGCCACCAGTCGGCCATTGGCCACTGCCTCTTTGACAACGACGAACCAGCCGGCGTCGTGTGCACGTTCCAGAGCGGAGCCGGCGGACGGCTCGAGTGGGTTCCACGTCGATTGCACCGAGCTGAACACCCCGACGTCCAGCGCAGCATGCACCACATCGGCTTGGTTCGGTCCGCTGGTACTGATTCCGATTCGGGTGCCACTCTCGGCTACGGCGCGCAGGTCGTCGAGCAGTGCGGTGTCGGTGAGAGCAGGACTGTCCGGGGTGACACTATGGATCAGGTAGTGATCGGGTGGGCCGCCGAGGTCGTGCAGGGTCTGGGGCCACTGCTCGGCCAGACGGGCAGCCGAGTGCTCCTTGACCTCGTGAACTTCGGCCCCTCGCTGAAAATCGGCGACGTAGGCGTATCCCCATTTGGAGCCGATCAGCAGGTTCTCGCGCCGACTCGGGTTGTCGAGACAGCCAGCTGCCGAGGAACCGCTCGGCCAACCCGTAGGAGCGCGCGACGTCGAAGTGTCGAACTCCGCTGTCCCACGCAGCGTCCAGCACTGCGTGGCACAGCTGCTCCAAGGCTGCGGGATCGAATCGCCCGGCCACGGCATCGGAGTGCCCGACCGTGAGGTACTCGGGTCGCCCGAGTGCGGCAAGGCCGAGGCCGAGTTGTGTCATGTCGTCATTACCTTCGTTGCGATCAGGGTCGGAATGCGAGCACACGCTCCTCAGGTATGCATACCAGCACGGCTGAAGCTCGATTGTGAATGTCGTCGGGTGTTGGTTCGGAAACCCACTGTTGTAGGGCATCATGAGTTGATGAGCGATCTCGAGTACCTCGCCACTTTGCTTGCCGGACTGGATGCTGAGATCGCGCGACTCTCAGCTGCCGAATCGGGTTCGGGCGAGCAGTCCTCTGCCGTCGATGACGCGTCCGCTGCCGTCTTGCGGCTGCGCTCGAAGGTCAAGGCCGGTTACTCGGGCAAGAAGGCCTACTACATCGCGGTGTCGACCGATCCGAACGGAATCAGAGTCGAAGGGATTGCAGCGTTGCAGGGCAAACGGGCTCACGAATTGGTGCGAGACGGCGGTTGGATGCACGCGGACTCCACCACGGTGCTCGATCTACTCGATGACGATCAGATCGGCCGGTACAGAGCCATCGCGGGGCGCGGCGTGGCGCAGACGTTTCGCGACTCGCGTGAATACCTCTCAGCAGCAATAGGTCTCGCCGAAAAGTAGATCAAGGCCGGAGGCGTGGATCGGATTCATCGACCAGCGCGCGCCGCATCCAGCCGTACACCCTCTCGTCGTTCAGCAAGGTGAAGTGATGCGCGCTGTTGATCGCCAGGCCATCGTCCGGACGAAGTCCTATGTTGCGCAGCTTGTTTCGTCCTCCGGCGCTGTCGGTGCGAACGAGGCCGTCGCCCACGAATATCCCGACCGGGTGCCGCGGGTTTCCGGTAACGACGGCGGAGGCGTGATGATGCCGCACCCCCTCCGGGACCGAGATGTCCATGGCTGCGCCGACGTCGAATCCGTCGGCGTAGCTGGCATGTCCCTCTTCTTCGGTGATCGCTCCGTGGATCAGGTCGCGGACTCCGGCGCTTCGACGCGCCAACAGGTGTGCGAACGGCCGGGTCTCGGGTGCGAGTGCCAGCGCAGCGGTGGCGACGTGAACGCCGTGTGCGAGCGGCGCGCCCAGATGTGGTGTCCCCAGCGTGAATACGTCAGTCAGCAGGTCCACCCAGTGGCGGTCGCTCTCGGCGGCATGGTGAGCGGCGCTGCGTGAGACCAACCCGCCCATGGAGTGCCCGACCAGTGTGATTCGGTGAACCCTGACCGGCCACGCCGCGACGAGCTGTTCGAGCAGGGCCGACAGGTCGGCACCGTTCTTGGCTATTCGACGTCCGGTGTTGTAGCGCAGGAAGATCGAGGTGGTGCCGGCTTCGGAGTCCAGCCGCTCCCCGTATGTGGGCCGCCCGCCGAGCCGCCATGCGGATTCGGTCTCGACGAGCCCGTGCAGGAACACTACGAGATGCGCTCCCGCGGAGGGAAACGCCGCGGCCAGCGCGCGGTACTTCGGGGGTACGGGGCGGCCGTCGACGCGAATCGACATGGGATAGGCGAGGACCCGGGCGGTTCGCTCCATGTCGTCGCCGATGAGACCGTGCAGGACCGCGATCGTCTGTGCGCCGCGAGTGGTGTGCGAGGGTGACGGCCGCGAGTCGTCCTCGGTCACGTCGTCGCCGGTCACTTCGGAACTGCTGGTCAGGGCACCGACTGCCTTGGCTGCGCCGGTGCAGGCGGCCACGATGCTCGCGTAGGTGCCGGCGGAAATGGCATCGTGCATCCGCTGTGTCGGTAGTACGGCTGGACCGACGCCGAGCCGCACGGCAGCGAACGTTCGTCGTGCAACAGCCGAGTGCACTGCGCGCACTCCACCCGCGGCCGACGCCAACTCGCGAAGGGTGAGCTCGGCGAGTTCACCCAACTCCTGTGTGCGCTGAGTTTTCTTCCCCACCGAAACCAGTGTACGTATGTCCACTGAAACTGCCATTGCTCCTGCGAATCAGCGGCGGCCGACCACCGGGTTCAGCTCGGAATTCGCAAGGCCGCCGGGCTCGACACCGGGAAGGAATTCGCGCCACGTTCCGCTGATCAGCGTCGGCGACTCCACAACTCGAGCCCCATCAGCGAAGTAGGTGGTGGCCAGCGCTCGGCGAGGCTGAGTGGTCAGGTTGGGCCCCGCGGTGTGGAAGCACAGCGCGGAGTGGAACGACACGTCGCCCACTGCGAACGGCTCCGACTGCACCGCGACGTCACGCTCGCCGAAGCGCTGCGCGACGGCCTCGTCGTACGACGTGCCGACCTTGTCGAACTCCAAGTCCGCAACCTCGTCCAGTACCTCTCGGCCGCGAGCGAACGACAGCGGACCCATTCGGCCGGGGATCGCCGACATCGGCATCCAAGCAGTGACCGCTTGGGTGGTATGCAGCGGAAAATGCTCCGCGTCGTGGTGCCACGGTGTGCGTCCGCAACCGGGCTCCTTGGACAGCGCGTTGTCGTGATAGAGCCGAACGGCCGGTTCGTCGAGCAAAGCCGCGGCCACGCCCCCGACTCGGGGAGACAGCGCCACGGCGCGCATCAGGTCGTCATGAAGCCACATCTGTTCCAACGCGGTGAATCGGCCTGTGACGTCGTCGCCGTGCTCGGCTCGCAGCAGCTCCTCGAGGCGCTCCGCGAGGCGACGTACGACGGCCGGCGAGAACACAGCGGGCAGCCGCACGAAGGCTTCTCGAGCGAAGGACTCGACGGCAGCAGGGTCGAGGTCGTACGGCTCGGCAAGCTCACGTTCGACCTGCGCGTCCGTCGCCGCCTCGACGTCCGGTAGACCGGGACCGTCGACCAGCTCGGTCGGCATCGTGTCGTTGGCGGCCAGCGTGACGTACCAGTCCCACCAGTCCTGATCGTCACCTGCCCAGTCCTGATCGATACCGCCGTCGCGATTCTGTTCGGGGAGAAGCTCATTGGTCATCGGGTTCAGAGCCACAACAGGGCCGCCTCGTGCGAGAAGGTGTAGGAGCCGGACTCGTCGCGACAGGAGGCAAGGTAGTCACCCAACACCGGTGCCGCCTCCATCTCCTCCAGCGACACGGAGTCGTCGAAGGCGCAGCGCTGCAGAAAGCCCTCGGCGACAAGGCGATCGGATGTCGAGGTGGTGTACGTGACGCGCTGGTCGCGCACGTCCGCACCGGCTCGTATCAGCGCGTCGCGCACCTGCTCGGCCGTTGTGTACGGCGTCGCTTCGCGGACGCCTGCGCGGAAGGCGTCGTAGAACGCGATGTAGTGGGACGCTTCTGTGGCTTGCGCGACGAGTCCGAGACCGCCGGGGGCCAGTGCAGCCACGAACCGCTCGGTGGCGGCGTCGAGTTCGGCCGGAGGAAGTGCGTAGAGGGCGTGGGTGGCCCATACGACGTCGTAGCCGGTGTGGTCGGCGGGCAAGTCCTGCAGCGTCATCACCAGGTCGTGTCGAGCCACGAACGGCGCACCGAGCGCCCCACGCGCCTCGGCGACAGAGAACGCAGACGGGTCGAGCAGGTCGTAGGCCACCTCGGGTACCGCGGACAGATCGGTGTATCGGCGCAATGCGGTCGGGAACTTTCCGCTGCCGCAGGCTACGTCGAGCAGCGACCAGCCGTCGTGTGCGTGGGCGGCGAGCAGTGCGGGCCAGTCGGCGGCAAGGGCCAGCTGGTGGTAGTCCTCGGTGGCCAGGGCATAGAACGCCTCCATACCCGTGCGACCGGCTTCGCTCCAATGCTCGAGACTGCGTTCGGCTGTATCTCCGCTGCTCATGCCACTCCTTCTGGAAGCCGACCGCAAGGCACCGGGTGGGTGCGTCATGATGGACTCACTGTGACGTCCAACATAGCTCCGAATCTGCCGACCGACATCGCGGCCGTCCTTCTGGACGGTGTGCGAGCGGCTCGGCGTGGTGCTCCGGCCTTGGCCGGCCTCGAGCCCGAGTCCTACGCACGCGAGCATGCCGCCTTCGAGCGCCTCTCCGACCAGCGCGGCCTGATCGCCGAGCACTTCGCCGACCGGCTGGCAGCGATCGGGGACGGACCGGTCTCGGTGCTGTCGGTGGGGTGCGGTGACGGCTCGCTGGACGCCCGGCTCGCCGCGGGACTGATACAGGGGGTACCCGGCCGACCGGTGCGGTACGTCGGCGTCGACCCCTGGGTCGGAAGCGCGGAGCGCTTCTCCGCCACAATGTCCGCGCTCGAGGCGGACGAGCTCAGCTCCGACGCGTACGTCGCGTCGTTCGGTGACTCCTCGGTGGCCGAAACCTTCGATGTCGTCATGTTCGTGCACTCGATGTATTACGTCCCCGACCTGGGCGCGACGCTGCGTGCCGCGCTCGGCTTGTTGCGACCCGGCGGCGAGCTCTGGGTGGCCATTGCGCCGACGGCTGCGCTCAACGCGTTGGTCGGCGTTCTCGCCCCGCCGCTGCAGGGCCACCGACAGTGGTTCAGCGCCGACGTCGAGAGTGCCTTCGTCGACGCCGGGATCTTTCTCGACGGCGTGGTCGCCCTGGACGCGAAGATCGACCTCTCTTCCGCGAGCGACGAGGTGCTCGACTTCTCCGTACAGGCCCGGCTGACGCCAGATCTGCGCGGGCCGGTGCGGGCTTACCTGGACGCGGTCTCGGTGCCCGGTTCCGATGGCAGGCCTCGGGTGCCGCATCCGGTCGACGTGTTCGCCGCGACGCGTCGATGAGAGGGCCCGCCAGATCGACCAAAGCATGCCCGGCAACGCAGCCTGGTGGAATCGGCGGTCACGTCCACGGCAGGTGGGAACGGTTGTTCCAGTAACGCTCTGGATTCTCTGCGCTGTCCAGGCCGGCCGCCACGATCAGCTCGCGGTCGACGGACAGTGCAGCAACATTCTGCTCGAGTTGGGTAGCGGTGGCCGCGCCGGACAGCACCACATCGGCCCACGGTTGCGCGAGTGCAATCGCCAGCGCGAGTGCGTCGCGGCCGATGCCGGCCGAATCCGCGACCCGGCCGAGTGCTGAATCTTCGGCCACGAGTCGGCCATTGGCCATTGCTTCTTTGACGACGACGAACCAGCCGGCGTCGTGTGCGCGTGCCAGTGCGGGACCGGCAGACGGCTCGAGTGGGTTCCACGTCGACTGCACCGAGCTGAAGACCCCTGTCTCGAGCGCTGCGTGAACGACGTCGGCTTGGTGTGGTCCGCTCGTGCTGATGCCGATTCGGGTACCGCTGTCTGCCACGGCCCGTAGGTCGTCGAGCAGTGCACCGTCGCTCAGGGCCGGGCTGTCCGGGGTGACGCTGTGGATCAAGTAATGGTCGGGCGCACCGCCGAGTTCGTAAAGGGTCTGCGGCCACTGCTCGGCCAAACGGGCAACCGAGTGTTCCTTCACCTCGTGAACCTCGGCTCCCTGCTGGAAATCGGCGACGTAGGCGTATCCCCACTTGGAGCCGATCACGAGGTCAGCGCGCCGATTCGGCTGTCGAGACAACCAGCTGCCGAGGAACCGTTCGGCCAACCCGTAGGATCGCGCGACGTCGAAGTGTCGAACTCCGCGGTCCCATGCGGCGTCCAGTACCGCGTGGCACAGCCGCTCAAGGGCGACCGGATCGAAACGTCCCTCTATCGAAGCCGAGTGCCCCACCGTCAGGTACTCGGGGCGTCCGAGTGCGGCAAGGCCGAGACCGAGTTGCGTCATGTCGTCAGTACTTTCGTTGTGTCCGAGCGGTGAAGGTGCACAAGATCCACGGATGTGGATACCAGCATGCATGTCGACCGGAGTCTCGATGCGGCTCGACACACATCGGGCAGCGCCCGCGATATCGAGACCACATGTTGCGAGCCAGAAGTTCTCGGCTGAAACTGGGACGTCGGGCAACCAGGCGCGTGGTCTCGAGAGGCCGAGCGTGCAGAACGACTACGTAGGAGAGAGCTCGTGACCGGTTTCGAAGACAAGCCTTTGATCAACGAGATTCGACTTGCACGCGCACGTGCCGGCTCGAGTTGGGCCGGCTTGGCCGAGGCCATCGACATGCCGGTGGCATGGACGGTGTCGGCACTGTACGGCCAGCATCCGCTGAGCGTCGCTCAGGCCGATGTGCTCGCAGAGAAGTTGAACATGCCCGAAGGCTCGTTGTTCGAGCTGACCCTGGCCCCCTATCGCGGGTCGCTCGGCATCTCCTCGGACCCCACGGTCTACCGATTCCACGAGGCGCTGGAGGTGTACGGCCCGGCGCTCAAAGAACTGATCGCCGAGGAGTTCGGCGACGGCATCATGAGTGCCATCAACTTCACGTTGAACATCGAACGACGCCCGCACGATGACGGAGATCGTGTCGTGGTGACGTTCGACGGGAAGTTCCTCGACTATCGATGGACCGAGTAGACCTGGCGTGCTGCGGAACTCGGCCCTCTGTCGGTCCGCCCCGTCCCTCTGATTCCTAGCTCGATCCGTTCCCGATCCCGTCGCTGCGTCGGAGAAGTTCCAACACCAGATCTGCTGCAGCCCGCATACCCTCTGCTGTCGGATGGAACGACCCGGCGAGAAGTCCGTTGGGCCGGAAGCCGTGAACCCAGGGTTGTGCGGTACCGGTACCGTGGCCGGACTCGAAGGACGACGCGGACACGATCTCTGCCCCGGTCTTCGCTCCGGCTGCGAGGTAGATGTCGGACAACGTCGCCGAGACGGTGCGGGCGAACGCAATCTCCTCGGCGGTGAGAGGAACGGTGTCGCTGGGAACAGTGGTGTCGTCGACGATCGGGACGTAGTCGACGATGACAACCCGCGCGTGTGGTGCACGCCGTCGTACCTCGTCGATGATCCTGACGACGGAGTCGGTGGTGTTTGCTACGAGACCGTCGGTGATGTCCTTCTTGGACAGCACCTTTCGGAACAACCATCCCGCCGGACGGCCGTACCAGTGGTGCGCTACCCGGTTCGCCGCAGCACACCCGAGCAGTGCGCCGAGATAGCCCAGATCGTTTCCACCGACGGTGATCGTCACGAGATCGGTGGAGGTTCGGACTGCGTCGATCTGTGGGGCGAACCGCGTCGTGGAGACCCGTTGCTTCTTCTCGAGGATCGTGGCCGTGGTGGCACCCGACACCGTTGCATCCGTGAGCGCGGCACCCAGGTCCTCGGCGATGAGGTGTGCGTAGTTTCTCCCGGACCGCATTGCCTTGTCGTCGATTACGGGTTCGATTCCGGGTCCGGCAGCGAACGAGCTGCCCAAGGCGACCATGTTGTAGTACGTGCGTGTGCCCGGAGTGCGAGGGGATGTATCCACCACTCCACTGTGGCCGATGCCACGGCCTGCGTCCAGCCGCTTCGAGCACACCCTCTCGATCACCGAAGCTGATTCACCAACGGGTCAATGGATGTCACGCAGTGGGATCGACGAAGATGTCGAGAGAGATGGGTTCTTCCTCGATGATCGAGACCTCGCCGCGGAATCCTGAGCCCTCGGTCATTCGCCGACGCGCCGCCGTACGGCTCCCATGCCGCGGCGAATGTCAGTAGTGGGTCCACTGAGTCGAGGGTGGTCATCGTTCGCTCGTCCTTCGTTCGTTGTCATCCGATCTTCGGTTACATATTGACACGAAGGCGTTCCTAGTTGATGGTGAAATGAGAACGGTGCCGTTCCTGTTTGGTGCCGATGACGGAATGTGGAGGAAAAGTCATGGCGTCGAGCGCAGCACTGATGTCGCGGAAGTGGGTGACGGGCCGGGCGGTCGGCCGCCGGATCGAGGAACTCGACCCAGTTGTCGGAAACGAGGAAGCCACCCATCTCAGCCTCGAAGTCCGTTACGGGGACGCCATTTTCGCTCATGCCGCATACACCGTGGCCTTCGCCCGACAGGTGGCGATTCCGTCGATCGCGCGAATTCTGTACCGAACCGGTACCGGCGACATGATGCACGACGTGCGCAGACGCAACGACGACACGCTGCTTTTCTTCGGAGAGATGCTCCATCACGGGCATTCGAGCGAATACGGCCGATCGTTCATCGACCGGATGGAGCAGATCCACTCACGATTCGGCATCACCGACGACGACAAGCTGTACACGCTGGGATCGCTGGCTTTCGAGCCGGATCGAATCGTCGAACACCTCGGGTTGAACGTCTTCACCGACAACGAGCGCGAGGCGCGCTTTCACTTCTGGCGTCAGGTCGGCGAATACATGGGACTCGACGTTCCGCAGACGCGGGAAGGGTTCTTGCGCTGGACCTTCGACTACGAGGCCCGCTACGAGCACACCGACGGGGCCCGCAAGATCGTCGATCAACTGTTCCTCGATTGGAAGGAGCGGTGGTTCCCCGGTCACACGAAGCGCTTCGCCGACGGCATTCTGCTGTCGGTGTTGACCGAGGATATTCGTGCGGTACATCGATTGCCCGACCCATCCCGGGCCTATCGACGTGTCGTGCCGCCCACGATCGGTGTTTACCTCGCTTTCCAGGGTGCGCGGCCGCACCGGCCCCATCGATCCTGGTCAGATCACTTTGGAACGCGTCATCCCAAGCCGCTGGACATTCCGACGCTCGGCCACCGCAAAGCCGTCGCACGCAGCATCCGTCCGATAGGAGAAAACAGTTGAGCAGCAATGGTATCGGCTTGCCGCTGACGGTGTGCGAGGCGTTTCAGCGGACAAGGAAGATCGACCCGATGCTGTGGCGTTCCGTACTCTGGGCGACGCTGTTGCGGTGACGTGGGCTCAGTACGACTCGCGGGTACGCGCTGTGGCCTCGGGGCCGTGGGATCGCACGAGGGTCTTACCGTCCGCGGTGCGCAGCTCCGAATCGAGAAGGCAGAATCGGCGCCCCCGTCGCACCAGGGTGGTCTCGATGATCAACTCGCCCATGGACAGCGCGGGGGAGCGGATGAGATCGACATCGATGTCGGCGAGATAGCAGTCCTGAACTGCTTCGGTTCAACGGTCCACCGGCCAGCGCTCATGCCAGGAGACCGTGCCGCGAAGGACCTACTCGGTGACGGAGCCGACTCCGCCGGCGTGGGGAAATACGCCCCGTCGAGCAGAGATACGTTTCTCTCAGTGGACGGAGGAGCTCGCCTTCCTCGATAGTGGTCCTATGGACACGCTGAATCCCGATGTACCGGACGATGTCTTCGCAGACGTGTTGAAGCAGATATCGCAGTTCGTACGAACGCGTGTCGTGCCTCGCGAACTCGAGATCATGAACACCGATTCGATTCCGGAGGATCTGCGTATGCAGGCTGCGGAGATGGGATTGTTCGGCTACGCGCTTCCGCAGGAGTGGGGCGGGCTCGGTCTCAATCTGATTCAGGATGTCGAGTTCGCGATGGAGCTCGGTTACACCTCGTTGTCGCTCCGATCGATGTTCGGCACCAACAACGGGATCGCCGGGCAGGTGCTCGTGGGGTTCGGTACCGAGGAGCAGAAAGCGAAATGGTTGCCGGGCATGGCATCGGGCGACATCGTGGCGTCCTTTGCGTTGACCGAGGACGGGGCCGGGTCGAATCCGGCGGGCTTGAAGACGACGGCGACGGTCGACGGCTCGGGTTGGGTGATCAACGGCAGCAAGCGATACATCACCAATGCGCCGATCGCGAACATGTTCGTCGTGTTTGCCAAGTTGGATCCGAAACCGCAGAGTGGCAACGGTATCGCGGTATTCCTGGTCCCTGCCGACACCGTCGGGATCGACGTGGGCGTCAAGGACGCGAAGATGGGGCAACAGGGTTCCGGGACGGCCGATGTGAACTTCACCGACGTGCGGGTCGAGGCCGACGCACTGGTCGGCGGCAATGGCGACATCGGGTACAAGGCGGCGATGACGTCTCTGGCGCGGGGGCGAGTGCATATTGCTGCGCTGGCCGTCGGTCAGGCGCAGCGGGCATTGGACGAATCGGTGTCGTATGCCGCGGCGTCCACGCAGGGCGGTGAGCCGATCGGTAACTTCCAGTTGGTGCAGGCCATGATCGCCGATCAGCAGGTCGGTGTCATGGCGGGCCGGGCGATGGTGCGTGAGGCTGCGCGGGCGTGGGTGCAGGAGACCGATCGGCGTATCGCTCCCTCTGCGGTGAAGTTGTTCTGTACCGAGATGGTGGGCAAGGTCGCCGATCTGGCCGTTCAAATTCACGGTGGTGCCGGGTACATGCGTGAGGTCCCGGTCGAACGCATCTACCGTGACGTGCGATTGCTCCGGTTGTACGAGGGGACAAGTGAGATTCAGCGGTTGATCGTCGGCGGCGGCCTGATCAGGGCCGAACAGAAACGCAACTCGTGAGCGCACCACGCGAAGGTCTTCCTGGCATGTCCTTCAGGATGCTTCGCTCCGACCATGTCGGCTTCTCCGTCGGTTCCCTCGACGACGCCCTTCGGTTCTGGATCGACGGTCTCGGGGCGACCCTCGAACGCACCGGTGAGATGGGTGGAGAGTTTCTCGGAGAGGTCACCGGGGCGCACGGCGCGACGGTCCGGATGGCGGTGGTTTCCGTTGCGGGTCAGACGATCGAGCTGTTGGAATATCGCAACGTGGACGGGGAGCCGGGGACGTCGCGACCCTACGATCCGGGTTTCGCCCATCTTGCTTTCGAGGTCGACAACATCGATGCGGTCCTGACGCGTATCGCGGAGTTCGGGTGGAGGGCGCAGGGAACTCCACAACCGATTGCCGGCGGTCCCAAGGTGGGCACCCGAGTCATGTACGCAGTGGGCCCGGACGGCGAGACCATCGAATTCATGGAGCCGCTGCAGTGACGACGAGGCCGGGTTGCGCAGAAGTCATGTACCGCAGAAAGTCCGAAAACCCGCACTGAAGGTCTCGGGCGCTGGTAGGGCGTAGTCCGACCGGTCGTCGCGTCGATCGAACGGTGACGTGACGACGTCGAGCAGGCGCTCGAAAGGTTCGAGATTGCCCTCGGTCGCGGAATTCAGGGCAGCGTCGACCAGATGGTTGCGGGGAATGTATGCCGGGTTGACGCGATCCATGCCGTCGGCGACAGATGAAAGGTCCTGTCTGCGTGCCGAAACCGCATTGCGCCAACGCTCGAGCCAATTTCCGGACGCATCGGGTGGAACGAGCGCCTCGAACGGAGCCGTGTTCCCGCGCAGATTCTCGGCGAGGGCGCGGAAAGTCAGGGTCCAGTCGGCACGATGATCGGTCAGCAACCGGTGCAGGTCGTCCACGAGTGCCGCGTCCACGCCGTCGTCTGCCAGGCCGAGCTTGAGGGCCATCGCGGTCGAGTAGTGGTGTCGGTAGCGGTCCCCGTACGTGTCGAGGACCGCGGTGAGGGCTGTGATGGCGGTGTCCGGCGTCGAATTCACCAGTGGCAAAAGCGTTTCACCGAATCGGGCCAGATTCCATCCGAGAACCGCAGGCTGATTTCCGTAGGCATAGCGTCCGCTGTGGTCGATGGAGCTGAACACGGTCGCCGGATCGTAGGCGTCCAGAAAGGCGCACGGCCCGTAGTCGATCGTCACGCCGGAGATGGTCGTGTTGTCGGTGTTCATGACACCGTGCACGAATCCGACCGACATCCACTGGGCTACGAGGGACGCCTGAGCATCCACGACGGCCTCGAAGAAGGCGAGGTAGCGATCCTCAGGTGCACCCTCGACGATTTCAGGGTAGTGGCGGGCGATCGCGTAGTCCGCGAGGGTTTGCGCGAGTCCTTCCCGCCGGGCGGCGAACTCGAAGGTGCCCACCCGCAGATGGCTCGACGCAACCCTGGCGAGCACCGCGCCGGGTTGCGGCCCTCCTTCTCGCAGTACCTGCTCACCGGTCGTGACGACGGCGAGTGAACGCGTGGTGGGAATGTTCAGTGCGTGCATGGCCTCGCTGATCAGGTATTCGCGCAGCATCGCTCCCAGTACCGCGCGCCCGTCACCGCCACGCGAGAACGGTGTAGCGCCGGACCCTTTGAGATGCAGATCGACTCGATGGCCCCGATCGTCGCGAAGCTCACCGAGTAGCAGCGCTCGACCGTCGCCCAGGAGGGGCTGGAAGTTGCCGAACTGGTGACCCGCGTAGGCCATCGCCACGGTTGCAACCTCGGCCGGAGGAATCGACCCGGACAGCACGCCCGCCCCTTCCGGAGTCCGCAGCGCCGCCGGGTCGAGCGCGAGTGACCGGGCCAGGCCGTCGTTGAGGATCAGCACCCGAGGGTCCGGTGCGTGGGCGCCATGCCACGGCACCGTGACGCCGGGAACCTCGTCGGCCAAGGTGGTCTCGAATCCGAACGAAGGCAGGTTCGCGGTCGGGACTGCTGGGTCGTGCGAGGATCCACTCATGGTTCAAGGTTAGCGACGAACGACCTCGGGCCGTGCCGCCGCGTCGAATCGAATGTGGACTCGCCCGTCATCGACCGACACTCGAGCTCGCACCTCGTAGACCTCGGCGATCAAGTCCTCGGTCAGCACGTCCGCAGGTGTGCCCCCTGCGACGACCTTGCCGTCTTGGAGCACCAACACCTCGTCGCAGAACATCGCGGCCAGGTTCAGGTCGTGGAGGGCGACGATGCTGGTGATCGGTAGGCGCGCGACGAGCGACAACAGCTCGAGCTGGTGATGGATGTCGAGGTGGTTGGTTGGTTCGTCCAGCAACAGCTCGCGGGGCTGCTGGGCCAGAGCCCGGGCGATGTGTGTCCGCTGCTGCTCGCCGCCGGACAGTGTGCGCCACAATCGATCTGCCTTGTCGCTGAGCCCGGTCTGCGCCAGCGCATCGTCCACTGCGTCGTCGTCCAGGTCGCTTCCACCGAACGGTCCGCGGTGCGGAATTCGACCGAGTCGCACGACGTCACGGACCGTCACATCGATGTCCGTGTGGGAATGCTGACCGACTACTGCGACGGCGCGGGCGATGTGTTTGCGTTTGAGCGAACCGAGCTCGGCACCATCGAGCTCGACGACACCCGAGGTGGGTGTCGCGGCCCCGGACAGCAGATGCAGCAGCGAGGACTTGCCGGAACCGTTGGGGCCCAACAGGCCCACCATTCGTCCGGGCCGTGGATGCACGGTCACCCCGTCGACCACCAGGACTCCGCCGCGCTTCCACGACACGTTCGACGCATGGAGTGTCATCGAATTCTTCTCCTGCGAGCCATGATCGCGATGAAGGCCGGTACCCCGACCAAAGCCGTTCCTACTCCGACCGGAAGTGGGGTAGGAGCGAACGCGACTCGGGACACGGCGTCGACCCACACCATGAAGACGGCACCGATGATTGCTGTCGCCGGTACGAGTCGACTGTGGTTGGGTCCCACAAGTAGTCGCGCGGCGTGCGGGAGGATCAACCCGACGAATCCGATCGCGCCGGCGACGCTGACCAACGTCGCAGTGATCAGGGCGGTACCGACGAGCAGCGCCGTGCGCACTTTCGCGACATCGAAGCCGAGTGAGGACGCGACGGAGTCACCGAACGCGAACGCGTCGAGCACATATGCGTAGTAGCAACACACCACTGCTCCGATGCCGGCCACGGCCACGCACAGCACGACGTCGTCCCACCGAACACCCTCGAACGATCCGAGGAGCCAGAACATCACGCCGCGGGTCTCGTCGGAGTCCGCGAACGCGAAGATCACGAAAGATGTGAGCGCCGAGAACAATTGAGTGGTCGCCACACCGGCGAGGATGACGCGGTCGTTTCCGCTGCCGGACATTCGGGCGAGGAACAACACCAGGCCGAACGCGACGAGTGCGCCGATGAACGCCCCGCCGGACAGGCCGAGGGCGGCCCCGCCCACGCCGAGAACGCCGACCACAACTGCCCCGGTCGAGGCTCCGGAGGACACCCCGAGCACGAACGGATCCGCCAGCGGATTGCGCAGAAGCGACTGCATGATGACGCCGCAGATCCCGAGCCCGACGCCACTGGCCGCAGCGACGAGTGCTCGTGGAAGCCGCTCCTCCCAGATGATCGCGTTCTTCGACACCTTGACCGGCACATCGGTGACGCCGAGATGGTTCAGCACCACATCGCGAACATTGACCAGCGAAATATACGCCGGCCCCAAGGTGATTGCGACGAGAACCGACACCACACTCAGTGCGATTCCAGCGACCGCTGCCAGAACCCACCGCCACAGATGACGGGAAGCAGGCGAGCGATCGGCTGCAGGGCGGCGGACAGCGGTGGTGATCAGGACGACAGTCCCAGGTCGCGCAGTCCGGCCGACACCTTTTCGACGCCGTCGACGGCCCGGATCGACGGGTTCATCTCCGCACCGTGCAGCGAGATGTAGCGCTTGTCGCGGACGGCGGCCATCGTGCTGGTGACGGGGTCGGACTCGAGGAAAGCGATCTTGTCCGCTAGCAGGTCACCGGGAAAACGGTTGCGTGCGAGGTCGCCGAGTACGAGCACCGTCGGATCCCGATCCACCATGGTTTCCCAGCCGACGGCAGGCCAGTCGTCGTCGGTATCGGCGAACACGTTCGCCATACCGACCGTGCGTGCGAGCAGATCTGCCGATCCCCGTCCACCCGCGATGTACGGGCTCTTGGTGTCTGCGAACCAGAACGCCGCGGACACATCGGCATTCGCAGTCCGAGTGGTGGCGTCGGCCATGCGGTTCTTCAGTTCTCCGACGAATTCGGCACCTCGTTCGTTGACGTCGAAGATCGCCGCGAGTTCGGTGATCTCCTGGTAGAGCGAATCCATGGTCAGCGGTGTCGTGCGAGTGTTGCCGCCGTTCACGCTGCGACCGGCGTCGCAGTCCGTCGGTGAAAGATAGGTGGCTGCACCGGTTTCACTGAACCGTGAGCGTTCTGCAACGCCGCCCTGCTCGAAATGGCGTCCGAACGATGCGGTGACGAAATCGGGTTCGGTGTCGAGAACGATTTCGTAGGTGGGCGCGTTGTCGGCGAGTCGGGGGACCGCGGCGTTCGCCTCGGCCAAATTCTCCCGCACTGGATCTGTCCAAGAAGCGGTGCCCACCATCCGATCCTGCACGCCGAGCGAGAGAAGAATTTCGGTGGAGTTCTGATCGAGTGACACCACCCGCTGTGGGGCGGAGGCGAAGGTCACCGACTCCCCACAGTTCTCGATCGTCAGTGGATAGGACGTCCCACCCGCAGTGGCGTCGGAGATCGCGTCGGGCACCTCTTCGGATGCCCCGCAGGCGACGAGTGACCCGACCATGGCAACCGTGGCGGCGAGGGTCCCGGCGCGGCGACGAACGTTGAGCACGTGAAGATGTCCTTCGGTTTCAGACAGCAACGAGCCGCCGGGGATTGCCCGACGGCGGTACGCATCGAGGTGCGTATGAGCACAGGCTAACCTTTGGTTCGCGTCGACGGAAATCGTCGATGAAATCGGGTCCTGAACAGCGTGATGCGCGTCATACTCGTCGTATGGCCGACTTCAACCAGATGATCATCGATGAGTTCCGCAGCAACGGCGGACATGTGTCCACGGCGGGCTTCGGCGATGCGCTCGTCGTTCTGCACTCCATAGGTGCCAAGAGCGGCGAGGTTCGGTTGAACCCATTGATGGCGATCCCGGAGGACGGAAGCTGGCTGATCGTCGGATCGGCCGCCGGCTCACCCAAACACCCTGCCTGGGTGCACAATCTGCGCGCACACCCCGCCATCGACGTCGAGATTCCCGGAGACGGTGCGGTCCGGACCATCGCAGTGACGGTGTCGGAAATCCCCGACGACGAGTGGGACGAGAACTGGCAGAAATTCTTGGACGCGTCCGAGGGCTTCGCGAAATACGTCGAGACAGCCGAGGGACGACGGTTTCCGATCTTTCGGTTGACGCCCGCCTGACCGGTCGATGTCTGGCTAGTGTCGGAGCATGACCGCTCCTGACGCATCGAACCTGCACCCCATTCCCGGGCAGCCGAGGGTGGTGCTGTTGAAGCCGTTGATTTCCAGCCCGCTCATCGACATCGGCGAGTACACGTACTACGACGATCCGGAGTTCGCCGAGCAATTCGCGACCCGAAACGTTTTGCATCACTACGGACCCGATCGATTGATGATCGGGAAGTTCTGTGCCTTGGCCACCGGAGTCACATTCATCATGAATGGGGCGAACCACCGAATGAGCGGTGTGTCCACGTATCCCTTTCCCATCATGGGTGGTGCCTGGTCCGAGCACTCGGATCTGGTGTCCGATCTGCCGTCGCGGGGAGACACCGTGGTGGGCAACGATGTCTGGATCGGCGGCAACGTCACGGTGATGCCGGGGGTGCGGATCGGGAACGGGGCAGTGATCTCCACCGAAGCCGTTGTCACCAAAGATGTTCCGGATTACGCCGTCGTCGGTGGCAATCCCGCCCGTGTGCTCCGAGAACGGTTCACCGCGGACGAGATTCGGACTCTGCTGGACATTGCCTGGTGGAACTGGCCCATCGACTCGATCACCGAACACATCCGCACGATCTCCGATGGGTCGGTGGCCGACCTCGCTGCGGTGGCAGCGCGATTCGACTGAGTAAGAGTCGACTACCAGCCGCGACTTCTATACCCCTGCATGTGAATTCGAGTCGACCGGTGCCGGTGTGTTGCGGGTGTCGACGCTCGGGTGCTGATCCTGCACGCGCGCGGCCATGGCAATGCCGATCTCGCTGATTTCGACACCGAGGTCCTCGCGAGTTCTGGAATCCGACTCGTACACAAATGTTGTCGATCCGACTGTAGCCCCGCAGTATTCGACTATGCCGCGCTCGATCTGCGTGCGGAACGCGTCGTGCACGCGATGGCGTTCGAAGCTCTCGGCGTCGTCGCCAGCGATAACTACCAGGTGGACGGTGAGTCGGTCCAGCTTCTTGACGAGCTCGACTCCCGGTTTGTACTCGTACGCCCATCCGCTGACGAAGACCCGATCGATCCACCCTTTCAGCAGGGCGGGCATCGACCACCAGTACATCGGGAAGGCGAGAATCAGATGGTCCGCGCGGTCGATTCGTTCCTGTTCGGCGATGACGTCAGCAGGGGTGGTGCCGTTGCCGCGGAACAGGTTCTGATCGGCGATGGCAAAGCGGGGGTCGAAGTTCTCCGCAGCGAGGTCGGCCGTCTCGACAGCTCCGCCAGTGGTGCGGATCGCGTCCGAAATGGATCTGGCGACGGAGTGGGTGAGGGAGTCGGGATCGGAATGGGAGACTACGACAAGAGCGGTCATGGCTGGTCCTTTCGTTGAGGCAACGGCTATGTACCAAGAGTAGGTTACTATTCGTATATAGCGCAAGGAGGTCCGCGATGGCACGCACGAGACTGTCCCGATCGGACAGGTACGACCAACTGGTCGAGGTCTCGTGGGCTCTCGTCCGGGCAGAGGGGGCGGACGCGCTGACGCTGGGCCGGCTCGCCGAACATGCCGGCGTCGCAAAACCGGTGGTGTACAGCCATTTCGGCTCACGTGCCGAGCTGTTGGCGGCATTGTTCACGGAATTCGACGACCGACAGGCAGCCATGCTCGAGGCTTCTCTCGACACAGCGCCCGCGACGTTGGACGGACGCGCGAGCGCTATTGCCAATTCGTACGTGGGCTGCACGTTGGCCCAGGGCCGTGAACTGACAGGAGTGCTTGCCGCGCTGGAAGGTTCACCCGAACTCGAACAGGTCAAGCGCGCTGCCGAGAGGGCGTACTCCGATCGTTGCCGGGCTATTCTCGAGCCGTTCGGAAGCGGTGGTATCTCGACGCCGTCGCTCACTGCCATCTTCGGTGCCGCGGACGCGCTGTCGCATGCGGCTGTATCGGGTGCGCTCGCTCCCGGGGAGGCAACTGGGGAGTTGGCGGAGTTGATCGTCGCGATTGTCGGTAAGGCCTGACGCGGCAGGCGGGATGGGAGTGTGAATCGGGTCGCGTCTACTGCGACGTATGCGCGTTCGTGACGGGGAACCGGTTGCGCAACGCATCGAGCTGGCGATGCAACTCGTACAGGGCCCGCCTCTGAGTGTGCGCTTCCTCGCTGTGCCACACCTGACTGCGGGAATCTCCGACCCGGGACGCCTTGCGCGCACATCGCTCGGACTCCTCCACGCGAGTCGACGCCGACGCGATCTCGGCAACCAGCATGTCGGCAAACACCCGCGCCTGCGCCTCGTCCGAGCTCTCCGTCATGTGTGTCCTTTCACGAACAGAGCTGAAGTACTCGAAAGTTCGAGTACCGAAGATGAGGATAACCGCTCCCAAAGAGACCGTCTGACCGGATTCGTGAAGATGTGGGCATCGGTGCCGGCGACTGGCTACTACGCGGCGTAGTCGATAGTAGGATCCCATTCATGTCTGCCTCGGATGGATTCGCGCCCTTGCGCGGTGCCTCCGTGGGCGCTCTGTCTGCGCTGGTCACGGCCACTGCACATACGTTCGGCGGCGGGATGTTCCCGTCCGACGCGGCGATAGTGTTGCTGGTGCTCGTCTGCACGGCGGTCGGATTTGCGACAGCGGCATCACCGACTGCAGCGGCACCCCGGGCTCAGCTGCTGGCCGTTCTGGCCACGGCGCAGGCGATCGGGCACCTGTTGCTTACTGCCGTCGACGGTCACCATCACGGATCGATGCTCACCCAGCAGATGCTTGCCGCGCACGCCGTCGCCGTCCTGGCCGGCGCACTCGCCATTCGTGGAGCCGAGCTCGGACTCCGGCGTGCAGTCACCTCGCTGCGCAGGGTTTTGCCTCTACTGGCGGCCCTCGTCGTCGACGAAAATCGCATCGCTCCGCCGCTCCCGGTGTACCGGGTCCCGGAATCGACGCTATTGCTCGACCTCTCGGGCTGCGGGAACCGCGGACCACCGGCTCGAACTGCCTGAGCACAACCCATCGTCTCACCCGCGCTGCTCGTCAGGCGTCGGGTAGTGGGTTGTTGCCGCATTCGATACCGCACATCGCACTCTCGGTGATTCACGCTGCCTCCGCGCGGCCTGGTCCCGTAGGCGATGCCACCTCGCGCATATCTGCGCGCCCACTCATGCCTTCACGAAACGAGTCCTCGTGTCCACACCGGAAATGGAACGCGTCGCCGATCCTTCCCCGCCCACCCGTCCGACCAGCCCTCGCAGTTGGCGTCCGCTGATCTTGCGGCTGCACTTCTACGCGGGCATCCTCATCGCACCGTTCATCCTGATCGCCACCATCAGCGGCGGGCTGTACGCCGTCGCACCGACCATCGAACAACTCATGTATCGGGACTACCTGCACGTCGACGCCACCGGCCCGGCCGTTCCGGTGGCAGAGCAGATGCGAGCAGCGCAGGCCGAACAACCCGACCTCACCGTCGCCGCCGTGCGGCCCGCCGCCGAGGCCGGCGACACCACCCGCGTGCTGTTCACCGACCCCACCCTTGGTGAATCGAAGCGCCTGGCCGTCTTCGTCGATCCCGCCACCGCGACGTCCGTGGGCGAACTGACGGTCTACGGCTCCTCCAGCGCCTTACCCGTGCGCACCTGGATCTCCGAACTGCATCGCCATCTGCACCTGGGAGAGCCGGGTCGCCTCTACAGCGAACTCGCGGCGTCGTGGTTGTGGGTGATCGCGCTCGGCGGCCTCTACCTGTGGTTCGAGCGCTATCGACGCAACCGCGACAAGGCAAAACTGTTCACCTTCGATCGTAAGTCGAAGGGCCGCAACAGGTCCTTGAACTGGCATGGCGTAGCCGGGATCTGGATAGCCGTCGGTCTGATCTTCCTGTCCGCCACCGGACTCACGTGGTCCACCTACGCGGGCGAGAACGTCACCGACCTACGCACGGCGCTGAGCTGGACCACCCCGGCCATCACTACGACCATCGGTTCGTCCGACGCGGCGACGACGGGGGATCACTCGGATCACAGTGGTCATTCGATGGACATGTCGGCCGACGCGTCGACGGCCGAAAACAACGTCGGACGTATCGATTCGGTTCTCGACACTGCAAAGGCCAACGGTATCGACGGGGCGGTGGAGGCGTCGATCCCAGCGTCGGACGACATGGCGTTCGTCGTCGCCGAAACCCGTCAGCCCTGGGTGATGTCGAACAACTCCATCTCGATCGACGGCAGTACCGGCACGGTGATCGACACCCAGTACTTCTCGGACTGGCCCCTCGCGGCCAAGCTGTCGGCGTGGGGTATTCAGTTGCACATGGGAACGCTGTTCGGCGTGGCCAATCAGCTTGCCCTGCTTGCCCTTGCGATCGCACTGGCGTCGGTCATCATCCGCGGCTACATGATGTGGTGGAAACGCCGCCCCACCAAAGCAACCGGTCTCACCGCGGGACGCCCGCCGCTGCGTGGCGGTATTCGACGCATCTCACCGATCGCGGCGGTCGTACTGACGGTGGTCGCGGTCGGGGTCGGCTGGTTCGTCCCGCTCCTCGGGCTGAGCCTGGTGGCCTTCCTCGCCATCGACGTCGTGCTCGGGTCGATCCGTCGAACGCGAACCAGAGCCGCCAATTCTGCTGCTTCCCAACACGAAAGCGAACTCGCATGAAGCTCTCCCGACGTACTTCGACGATGGTGGCCGCCCTGTCGGTCACCGGTCTGATCCTCACCGGATGCTCCAGCAACGAGCCGGCTGCCGCGGCGAAGGAATCCGATTCCGTCGTCGTCCGCGAGCAATGGGTCAAAGCGGCCGACTCCGGTATGACGGCAGCCTTCGCCGAACTACAGAACACAGGCGACTCCGATGTGCACGTGGTCGGCGCATCGTCACCGGCATCGAGCCGAACGGAACTGCACGAGATGGCAACCGGGGCAGACGGTGCGATGGTGATGCGTCCGAAGGAGGGAGGCTTCGTCATTCCGGCGGGCGGCACGCATGTGCTTGCCGCGGGAGGCGACCACCTGATGTTGATGGATGTGACATCTCCGCTGACTCCCGGAGCCGACGCGGACTTCACCCTCGAATTCGAGGATGCGTCGACGACGACGTTCACCGCGCAGGTCAGGGACTTCTCCGGCGCCCAGGAGAACTACGAGCCCGGCACCATGAACATGGACGGGTCGGCGACCCCTGCGCCGGCGCACGGTGGCTGAGAACGAGAACCGGTCACCACGCTCGATGAGCCGGCGACGCCTCCTCGGAGGAGGCGTCGCCGCGCTCGGCGTCGCGGGCGTGGGAGCCGCGACCGGTTACGGAGTCATCGGCAACCGAGTGGACGAGACGACCACCGGAACCGACACGGTGCCGCATCACGGCATGCATCAAGCCGGAGTCGATACCGTTCCGCCGCAGGCGCACTCGACGTTCGTCGGGTTGAACCTGCAGGATCGCGTCGGGCGCGACGAGCTGATCGGAATACTGAAAGTCTGGACCGAGGACATCGGACGGCTGACAGCCGGTGCGCCCGCGCTGGCCGACACCGAGGCCGAACTTGCGCTTCGGCCTGCTCGCCTGACGGTGACAGTGGGACTCGGCCCCGGTGTGTTCGAAGCGATCGGTATGCCGGATCGACGGCCGTCGTGGCTGGCACCGCTCCCGGCGTTCGGGATCGACCGTCTGGAGCCAGGATTCACCGGAGGCGATCTGTTGCTGCAGGTGTGCTCGGACGACCCTGTCACCGTTGCTCACGCTGTGCGGGTACTCACCAAGAACGTTCGCTCGTTGGTGACGATCGCCTGGGCACAGCGCGGATTCCGGCGATCGCGGGGCACCGAGCAATCGGGGACCACAATGCGGAATCTGATGGGGCAGGTCGACGGCACGGTCAATCCAACGGCCGGGAGCACGGACTTCGATGCTCTGGTCTGGGACGACGGTAGCGATCAGCCCTGGATGAAACACGGAACGTCGATGGTGTTGCGGCGCATCCGAATCGAGATGGACACCTGGGACGAGCTGGACCGACCCGGCCGCGAACTGTCGGTGGGGCGAACCCTCGACACCGGTGCCCCGTTGACCGGAACCGCCGAGTTCGACGAGGCCGATTTCGATGCGACCGATCGATTCGGAATTCCGGTGATTCCACCGTCGTCACATATTGCGCGTGCCCGGCACACGCGCGACGGGGAACGCATCTTCAGACGGGCCTACAACTACGACGACCCACCGGCTACGGGGTCGCTGTCGAACACCGGCCTGCTGTTCGCGAGCTATCAGCGTGATGTGCTCACCCAGTTCGTGCCGATTCAGCAGCGCCTCGACGAATTCGATGCGCTGAACGAATGGACCACGCCGATCGGGTCTGCAGTGTTCGCGATCCTGCCGGGAGTGGCCGAAGGTGGTTATCTGGGGCAGACCTTGCTCGGGTGACCGTGACCCTCTGCTTCAGAACGCTGTCGCCAGGGCGACGCCGAGTGCGGTCAACGTGTCGACGAACTCGGCTTCGGTGAATGTCAGAGTGCCGCGCAGCCACCGGTCGAGAAGTTCGGTCGTGCCGGCGACCATCAGTACGGTGGCTGCTTCGGCGCGTGGGTCTCCGGGATCTGCGTCGAGCACTTCTCGCATCAGTAGCGGGGTGAACCTGTCGACCATCTGCCGGCGTCGGGCATCGAGTGCGGGGTTGGCCGATGCCGCGGTGTACAGCAGGGAGGCCCGTGGATCGGCGGTGAGAGCGCGTACCAGGGCCGCGGCGGTGTGCGCGACGCGGTCCTCCGCCGATCCATGTTGCTGCTCCAGCTCGTTCAGCGCGGTTCCCACGGTATCGATCACGTCGTCGAGGGCGGAGACGAGGATGGTGTCGCGATCTCCGAAGCTCTCGTAGAAGTAGCGCTTGGAAAGGCCGGCCCGGGCGCAGATGTCGTCGACCGTGACGGTGGAGACACCGGACTCCGCTACCGCGTCGAGGCACGCTTCGAGCAACTTCTCACGCCGTTCACGTCGGCGTTCGTCGGCGGCGACGCCTCGGTACGGACGGACGACGGGCGGCATGACTACATCTTGACACGAAGATGTGCTCAGTTGTGCGCGGTGAGCCGAGAACGGGAGTCCGGCCGCTGGACCGGCGTCAGAGCGTTGTCGACGCTCGACAACGCCAGGCCCATGCTGGTGGTCATTCCTATGCCGGTGGTGACGGTGACGATGTGCACGCGATCGAGGGGTTCTTCGAGCAGAAACTCCGAACCCGGTGCCGAGCAGTACGTGCCCTGCCACCGTTCGGTGACGTCGACGCGGTCGACTCCGAACAGTGACTTCGCTTCCGTGAGCAGCACCTCGAACCCCTCCTCGTTTTGAAACGGGGACGTGGTGATCTCGCGAACATGTGTGTCACCCAACAGAATCGACCCATCGAGCTGCGGGGTGTACATTTGGTGCAGATCGAGTTCGACGTAGTCGGGGTGGTCGGCCTGCAGGCGAGCGGCGACGTCTGCGACGGCGGGAAGGTTCTCGAAGCCCGAGTACCGTAGCAGCGACCAACCGGTGAACAGCGGCGAGGGGAGTGGTGCGCGCACTGGGAGGGTGGCGCGCATCATGTGCAGACGGCATCGCACCAGTCCGCCGCGTTCCGCGTACTCGGGGAACAGTCGATCGATGTCGTGGTTGACGGTGACGAACGTGGTGCCTGCGTGCAGGTCGCCGCGCGAAGTGTGGACGATGCCCGGAGCGAACGACGTTGCAGCGGTGCGCCAGTGGAAGTCCACCCCGCAGTCGGCGAGCCAGCGCGCGATGGCCGGCGCGGCGGTACGGGGGTCCACCTGAACGTCGGTCGGCATGTACAGGCCACCCACCACATCGGTGTCGGCAATCGGGAGCCGGTCCAGCACCTCGCGTCGGTCCAACAACACCGTGTGGTCGGGGCCGCGCAACTCGGCGAACTGCTCGAGTACTGCGAACTCGTCCTCGTGGCGGGCAACGCCGTGTGTTCCCGATTCCGCAGCCCAGAAGCCCGCTAGGCGGGCAAGCTCGAGCCAGTGACTGCGACCGGCCCTGGAGTACTCGAGCGCGTCACCGGATTGCGCTGTGATGCAGGCGTGTCCGAAGTTCTGTACCGACGCGCCCGCGACCCGGTCTGCATGATCGACCACTGCCACGGTCAGGCCACGACGGTGAGCGTGGTACGCGTGGGCGAGGCCGACGATCCCGGCCCCGACGACCACGACGTCGTATTTCGTGGTCATCTCAGGCGTCCATGACAGCGGTGAAGGTCATTCGGTCTCCGCGATAGAGCGAACGTCTGTGCTCGATGGGACTGCCGTCGGTGTCGTAGGAGACGCGGCCGAGCAGGAACATCGGTGTCCTCGTGTCGACGGTGAGGAGCGCGGCTTCTCTGGCGTCGGGGAGGACGGTTTCGATGGTATCGACGACGCGTCCGAACGTGATTCCACGCGTGCGTAATTCGGCATACAGAGACGTTCGGTGATCGAAGCTGTCCGGTAGTCCTGGAATCCGATGCGCGGGGATGCGGGTCGTTTCCAGGCCCACTCGGACGTCGCCGGTGGTGAAGACGCGCTCGAGTTGCACCACCTCTGCACCGACGTCGATTCCGAGCAGATCCGCCAGGGCGTCGTCGGCGCGGAACGTATCCCAGCCCACCAGGATTCGGGTTGCGCTCATGCCTTTCTCGCGCGCTGCCTCGGTGTACGAGCCGATGGCGAGCGGCAGTACGACCTTGGGCTCGGCCACCACCGTCGCGCGCCCACGACGCTCGATTCGACCGGCTACCAACAGTTCTCGGATGGCCTGGCGCAGCGTCTCGCGGGAGACGTCGTATCGATCGGCGAGATCACGTTCCGAAGGAAAAGCGTCGCCTGCGGACATGCCGTCGAGCATCGCATCGAGACTTCCGCGCACGATCTGGTGCTTGAGCACCCGGGGTTCGGTGGTCACAACCATGATCCGACCATAGCATCAATTGGTCTAGACCTAATTGTTGCGCGACGTTCACGATTCGTTCACCCGAGTTCCACGCAATGGTCTATACCAAACGGCAGTCTCTTCCTCATGCCGAACTCCACCACCTCGAACACCAGCATCGACATCGAACTCGTCGTCCTCGACATGGCAGGAACGACCGTCACCGACGACGGCCTCGTACTCGATGCATTCGACGCCGCGGCGACGGCCGTCGGACTCGCGACAGACGGACCCGAACGTGACGACGCCCGACGCTACGTACTCGACACCATGGGGCAGTCGAAGATCGAGGTATTCCGGGCATTGTTCGGATCCGAGGATCGCGCCCAGGCCGCCAACCGGGAATTCGAGTCTGCCTACGACGCCCGCATCGACGACGGCATCGCGCCCGTTCCGGGTGCGGCCCAGGCCATCACGAAGCTTCGTGAATCCGGCATCAGAGTCGTACTGACAACAGGGTTCTCGGCACCGACACAGAAGCGCATCATCGACACACTCGGCTGGCAGGATCTGCCCGACGCATTCCTCGCGCCCGGTGATGCCGGTCGTGGCCGGCCGCACCCCGATCTCGTCCTGTCTGCTGCGTTGCGCGCCGAGGTCAGTGACATCGCAGCCGTTGCCGTCGTCGGCGACACCTCGAGCGACATCCTGTCCGGTCGCCGCGCCGGCGCATCAGTACTCGTCGGTGTGCTCAGCGGAGCTCACTCCGAGGACCTTCTGCGCGAGGCAGGCGCGACCCACGTGCTCGAGAGCGTCGCCGATCTTCCCCCCATCGTTCTGCCGTGAACACTCACTCGACCCAACCTCACCGAACGGAAACCATTGCCATGAACACCACCTCTCGCCGTCGTGCCGTGACCGCCGCGGCCGTACTGTCTGCTGCAGCTCTCGTCGCTGCCGGGTGCTCCAGTTCGTCCGACGGAGCCACCACCGAGCAAGGGTTTCCCGAAACCATCACGCTCGCTGCGATTCCCGCCGAGAACTCGACCGATCTGAAGGCCAGCTACGATCCGGTGATCACACGGTTGGAGAAGGAGACCGGTGCGAAGGTCGAGTTCATCCAGGCCTCCGATTACGCCGGTGTGGTCGAGGGCCTCATCGCAGGCAACGTCGACATCGCATTCTTCGGCCCGTTCGCCTACGTCGTAGCCGGCATCAACGGGGCCGAGATGACGCCGCTGGGAGCCGTCGTCCAGGACGAGGGTGGCAAGCCCGGCTATCAGTCCTACGGAATCGCCCGGTCCGACAATGCATCGGTGAACGGTCTTGCCGATTACGCAGGCAAGAATGTCTGCTTCGTCGACCCCAGTTCGACATCCGGATTCCTCTATCCGACAGCAGGACTGATCGAGGACAACGTCATCGCCTCGGGTTCGGAGGCCGACATCTCGGCCGCCATGACCCCGATCTATGCCGGCGGGCACGATGCATCGGTACTTGCTGTGAAGGCGGGCGATTGCGACGCCGGATTCGCGTTCGACACCATGGTCGACCGGACGATGATCGACAACGGCGAGATTGCACCCGGCGAGCTGAAGACCGTCTGGAAGTCCGATACGATCGCCGGTTCGCTCTTCGCGGCCAACGACGATCTGGGTACCGACGCCATCGCGAAACTTCAGGACGTGTTCAGCGAGGGTATGAACTCGGATGCTTTCGTCGCCGACGGCATCTGCGCCGAAGAATGCCGCATCACCGACGAGGATGCCTGGGGCGTCGTACCGGCACAGGACAGCGACTACGACGGTGTGCGCAACGTCTGCGAGATCACCGCCTCCGAGAAGTGCAAGGGCTGACGATGTCCACTTCCTTGGACAGGGCCGACGTGGTCGTCAGCGTCCGCAACGTCACCAAGACGTTCGGGTCGACCACCGCGCTTGCGGACGTCAACCTCGATGTGCACCGCAGTGAAATGCTGGTGCTGCTCGGGCTTTCGGGCTCCGGCAAGTCGACGCTACTGCGATGCATCAACGGTCTGCATCCCGTCACCTCGGGCAGTGTCACCGCGCTCGACATTCGAGTCGATCTGGCCAACCGTCGCCGGGTGCGCGAACTGCGCAGAGATGTCGGCTTCATCTTTCAACACTTCAATCTCGTCGGTCGGTTGAGTTGCCTCGAGAACGTACTCGTGGGAGGCATCGGCCGCCTGTCGATTCCGCGCTACGGAGCACTCACCTACCCGAAGGTGATGCGAGAAGAGGCTCGGGCCTGTCTCGACCGAGTCGGATTGGCGGACTTCGCCGAACGCCGCGCCGACACTCTGTCGGGCGGGCAGCAGCAACGGGTGGCGATCGCACGCACCCTGATGCAGCGGCCGCGGATCGTGCTCGCGGACGAACCCGTCGCATCCCTCGATCCCGAGAACGCGGGGGTGGTCATGGACCTGTTGCAGCGAGTGTGCAGCGAGGAGAAACTGACGGTGGTGTGCACACTGCATCAGGTCGATCTCGCGCTCGGTTGGGCGCACCGACTCGTGGGTCTCCGAGACGGTCGGGTGGTGCTCGATCGCCCGGCAGCAGGGCTCGAGCGCGAGGACATCATGCCGATCTATCAGCGGATTGCCCCCGACGCCGGGAACAGGTCCGCGGTGGCACCGACGTGACCGTCACCTTCGAGCCGAAGCCCACGAACGCTGCAGTACAGAACGATCCGCGGCGACGTCGATGGCTGTTCCCGGCGCTGGGCGTCGTCGCGCTCGTTGTCACGGTGCTCTCGGCGGGGTACATCGACTTCGCGCCGACCACGTTGCTCGACGGTCTCGACGACGTCGGCAACCTTGTCGAACGTATGCTGCCGCCTCGCGTCGACGACACCGGCCGGATCGTCTCACTCGCCGTCGAAACATTGCTCATGGCGGTGCTCGGCACCGTGCTTGCGGCGATCGTCTCGGTTCCGTTGGCCTTTCTCGCCGCGCGGAACACCTCGCCGCATCCGATGCTGCACAGTGTCGCTCGTGCGATCATCACCTTCGGCCGGGCAATGCCGGACCTGCTGTTCGCGGTGCTGTTCGTCAGGGCGCTGGGAATCGGGGTGCTGCCCGGCATCCTCGCCCTCGCGCTGCACTCGATCGGCATGCTCGGCAAACTGTTCGCCGATGCCATCGAGGAGACCGACGTGGGGCCGCGCGAGGCACTGCGCGCCGCCGGGGCGGGCTACTTTCGAGAGATGATCAATGCGGTTGTACCGCAGGTCGTTCCGGCATGGATCGGAGCGTTCGTCTACCGGATCGACATCAACCTACGCATGTCGGTGGTCCTCGGCTTCGTCGGGGCAGGCGGTATCGGCTTCGCACTGCAGGACGCCCTGCGTGGTTTGATCTACCCGCGTGCTCTCGGAATCGTGCTGGTGATCCTGGTGATCATCGCGGCAATGGAGTTGGCGGCCATGGCTCTTCGCCGCATGCTGCTGGTTCCGTCCGCTGCCGGTCCGCAGCGCGATCGAGTGATGCGGATCGGAGCGTCGGCGGTGCTCGTCGTCGCGGTGGTGTCGTCGTTCGTGGTGCTCGAATTGGATCCGCGGTCGCTGCTGACGTGGATCGGGCCGTCGGTCGAAGTGTTCGGAAGAATGATCCCACCGGACTTCTCGTCCCTGGGATCGGACCTGCTCGACGCCGCCGTCCAGACCATCGCCATCGGTGTTGTGGCCACCGCGATCGGGATCGTGTTGTCGATACCCATCGGAGTCCTGGCCGCACGCAACGCAACTCCGCATCCCGTGGTGTATTGGTGCGCGAGGTCCTGGATTCTGTTGGTGCGGGCCGTTCCCGAGTTGATTCTCGCGGTGGTGTTCGTCGCGGCGCTCGGATTGGGTCCGGTGGCGGGAACCTGCGCACTGGCCATCGGATCCGTCGGGTTTCTCGGCAAGCTCGTCGCCGACGCCATCGAGGAGATCGATCCCGGCCCCCTCGAGGCCGTCGCGTCGGTCGGTGGCGGTTGGTGGAATCGGACATTGAGTGCTGTTGTTCCACAGGCCATTCCGTCGATGGTCGGGTCGAGTCTGTATCTGCTCGACGTGAACATCCGTACCTCCACCATCCTGGGGATCGTGGGTGCGGGCGGTATCGGCTTCCTTCTTTTCGAGTCCATCAGGACACTGAACTTCGATGTTGCCGGTGCCATCGTTCTGGTGATCTTCGTCGTCGTGTACATCGTGGAAAGGATCTCCGGGTGGATCAGATCGCTGTTGGTGTGACACGGGCTGCACTATGGACGGGTGACGGAATCGAGATGCGGGACATCGAGATTCCCACACTCGAATCGGGTGACCTGCTGGTCCGCATCGATCTCGCGACGGTGTGCGGGAGCGATCTGCACACGGTGTCGGGACGCCGGACCGGTGCGTGCCCGTCGGTACTCGGGCACGAGGCCGTCGGCCACGTGGTAAACGTCGGCGATGTGACATCCCCTGCGGAGGTGGGGGATCGAATCGTATGGTCGGTCACCGTGCCGTGCGGCCGGTGCAGCCGATGCGACAGAGGTTTCACGGCCAAATGCTCGGCCGTGCGCAAGGTAGGGCACGAATCTGCCGAAGGGGCTTGGGTTCTCAGTGGCTCCTACGCCCAGCACATCGTGCTTCCTCGCGGTACCGCTGTGGCTCGTGTTCCCGAGACCATGCCCGACGCCGTCGCCGCACCGGCTGCGTGTGCGACGGCCACGGTCATGGCGGCTCTCGAGGCGGCGGGTGCTCTCGACAGCAGAAGGGTACTGATCGTCGGCGCAGGAATGCTGGGCATCACTGCTGCGGCAGCGGCCACCGAGCGAGGTGCGACGGTCCGCGTGCTCGATCGAGACCCCGAGCGGCAGGACAGAGCCCGTGAATTCGGAGCCTGCGAGGACGATGGTGCACCGACAGATGTGGCCATCGACTTCTCCGGTTCGTCGCCCGCTGTACAGGCTGCGCTGGGCAGACTCGATGTCGGCGGCCGCCTGGTGCTCGCCGGTTCCGTCGCGCCGGGTCCACCGATTACCGTCGACCCCGAAACAGTGGTCCGAAACTGGCTGACGGTCACCGGCGTTCACAACTACGAACCGCGGCATCTCGATCAGGCCGTTGCCTTCCTGCACGACATCGGCGCGAAGTATCCGTGGGAAGCCCTCGTCGAGGCGCCGGTTCCGTTGACGGAACTCGCGTCGGTGTTGCGGCCGACGCCGTCGGGCATCCTTCGATCCTCGGTTGCGCCGTAGCGGAACGCAGGATTGCGTATCCGGAAGTAGGGATACACCAGAGGCATGCCCGAAGGTGACACCGTGTTCGCGCTGGCCGCGAGGCTGCGTCGAGCCCTGGACGGCACCACCTTACGGGCCGGCAGATTGAACGTGCCGGCACATGCGGTGGAGAATCTGGCCGGGCGAACCGTCGTCGCGCATCGAACTCATGGGAAGCATCTGTTCACCGATTTCGATGGTGGCACAACGCTGCATACACATCTGCGGATGAGCGGTTCGTGGACGGTGGTACGGGCCGGTCGATCGATTCCGCAGCGTGTGCGTCCGGACGTTCGCGTGCAATTGGCCGTGGTCGATGGGCCCACCGCCTACGGAATTCTGTTGCCGGTAGTGGACTACGGCTTCACACCCGACATGAATGTCCTGGTTGCGCATCTGGGTCCGGACCCGCTGCAGCCGACGTTCGATACCGACACGGCGGTGGCCAACGTGGTTGCTCAGACGGATCGGCCGATCATCGCGACTCTGCTCGATCAGAAGGTGATAGCAGGGCCCGGCAATCTATGGGCGAACGAACTGTGTTTCCTACGCGGACTGTGGCCGTGGACTCGGTCGAGTGACGTGGATGCCGAGAAATTGGTCGCGCTGCTAGAGCGGGCGATGCGTCACTCCGCGTCCGTTCCGGGAGCGATGCAGGTCACCACCGGCGACACACGACGAGGACGCTCGCACTGGGTCGCTGGACGAGCAGGCAAGCCATGTTTGCGATGTGGGACGCACGTTCGGGTGGTCGCTGAGGTCCCCGGTAACCCCGATCGGCGTCGAACCTGGTGGTGTCCGAGATGCCAACCGGAGCATTAGCGACGAGCGGTCGATCGCTGTTGGCTCAACGACATAACCGCCCGCGGGTATCGCGTGTTGTGAGCCGGTACCACCCACAGGCTTCCTCGTACGCGGAAATCGAAACCTGGGGGGCCGGTCAGAAGGTCGAGTTGGTCGGGTGATCGGTCTCGACCAGATCGCGAGCCACCCTGTGCAACGGCAGGTTCTGTTGTTGCGACAGCTTCGCGAGCAGCTCGAAGGCCTGTACCGCGTCGAGATCGTAGCGTTCCATGATCATCCCTTTGGCCTGGCCGATGATGTCGCGGCTGGCCAATCCTGCACGGAACTGTTCGTTGTCGCGGGCACCGAGCATCGCGATCGCGGCGTGGGCGGCGAGCGCCTCACCGATCTCGACGGCATCGGCGTCGAAAGCCCCGGGTTCGTCGCTGTAGAAAACCAACGCGCCGAGGTCATCGGCATTGCTGTAGAGCTGAAATGCGGCCAGTGACTTGAAACCTTCGCCGACGGCAAGGACGGCGAATTCCGGCCATCGCGGTTCGGACGTGAGGTCGTCCGAGACGACGACGTCGAAATGTCGGACCTCGGTGGGAATCGGGCCCTCGTCGAGCTCGTACTGAAGTCGACACAGCTCCTCGGCAACAGGATCGGTGGACGCCACGACGGTTCGCTCACCCTTGCTCACCGTCGTGACGCAACCGACGGTGGCTCCTGGGATCAGCCGAATCGCAGTACGCAGAATTTCACTGATCGTCTCGGGCATGGAACGACGGGTGTCGCGGAGTGACCGAGCGAACTCGGCAAGCGACGATGCATGGGACGTACTGGCAGGGTGCCTATCGGTCGACTGTTGCGACATTCACACTGTCCTCTCGCATGGGACCTCTGCCGTCGTCCGCCGGACAGGTCCATGAACATGCGCCGTCTGCTGGACGCCCTGCCGACCGCTACAGCCGGTTCTGTGCATTTTATACAGGTGCAAAAGCAGAAGGGACCGTCGATCGTGCGATCGACGGTCCCCTCGGCGGAAAGAATTACTTGAAGGTGTCCTTGATGTTCTCGCCGACCTTCTTCACACCTGCCGAACCCTGATCCTTCTTGCCCTCGGCCTCGAGGTCCTTGTTGTTGGTGGCGTCGCCCACAACTTCCTTGGCCTTGCCGATGGCGTCTTCTGCTGCGTTCTTGGCCTTGTCGATGAAGCTCATGTGAGTTCCTTTCCTCGTCCTGGGTTGGTACTGATGAGTTAGTCGAGTGCTCCCGTCCGAAGCGCACGTGTGCACGTAGAGATCTAGGTCACACATACCGCCGACGTTTCCACGACGACGGCTGTGGATACATTCGACCGATGATGGTCGCCAAAGTGGACAGTTATCAGCGCAAACACCCGTCGGCGGGTTTTCCGCTGGCAGTGCTGTACAAATTTCTCGACGACCGAGGTGGTTATCTCGCAGCTCTGATCGCGTACTACTCGTTCCTCTCACTGTTTCCGCTTCTGCTGCTGTTCACGACGGTGTTGGGGATCGTGCTGGCCGGCGATCCGGAACTACAGACCCGAATCATCGATTCGGCGATGAGCCAAATCCCCGTGATCGGCGACCAACTCGGTCAGCCCGATCGCCTGAGCGGCGGAACCACCGCCATCGTCATCGGCGTCGTCGGGTCGTTGTACGGCGGACTCGGAGTGTCGCTGGCCGCCCAGTACGCGATGAACACCGCGTGGTCGGTGCCCCGAAACGAGCAACCTGATCCGATCAAGGGACGCCTGCGCGGGCTGTTGCTCCTGAGCACCGTCGGCACGGCAATCATCGGGTTGACCGTCCTCAACGGAGTCGCGTCCTCGGGTGTGTTCGGGTTCGCGGGCGGTGCGTTGGCACTGATCGGTGCGGTGATCGTCAACGTCGTGGTCTTCACAGCAGCGTTTCGCATCGGAACCGCACGTGCACTGAGTGTTCGCGAGGTGCTGCCCGGTGCAGCGATCGCCGCCGTGATCTGGCAGGCGCTGCAGTCCTTCGGCGGAATCTACATTCGCTACGTCGTCGGCAATGCCAGCGCCGCCAACGGAATCTTCGCGATCGTCCTCGGTCTGCTGGGCTTTCTGTACGTCGCATCGGTGCTGATCGTGCTGTGCATCGAAATCAATGCCGTGAGGGTCGATCACCTGCATCCCCGAGCGCTGCTCACGCCGTTCACCGACAACGTCGAACTCACCGAAGGGGACAAGAACTCCTACACCGGCCAAGCAGAAGCGCAGCGTAACAAGGGATTCCAGGACATCACGGTCACCTACGACGAGCCGGATTCGGTAGCGGGGGACGACTCGCCGAGTAAGTGACCTGAGCGTCCACTATTCGGGTTCGCGAGCGGGATCCCGTGTTCGGATGCGAATTGTGGACACTGGCGGCACCTGCGAATGTCTGACATAGCTGGGAAAAATTATCCAGCGGTGCTAAAGTAGGGCTCATGCCCTCTGCCAAGGCGGACCGCCCCGAACCCACGTTCATTCAGAACGCCCGTCGCGAACAGCTGATCGAATGCGCTGTCGACGTCATCGCGGAAGCAGGTGTCGAGAAGGCGTCGTTCGTGCGCATAGCAGAGCGTGCCGGCATCAGCCGCGGCGTTATCTCTTACCACTTCGGCAGTCGCGAGGAGCTTCTCGACGGTGTCGTTCGGCTGGTGTACGCACTGGGTGAAGCGGAGGTCGGTCCTCTCGTACGCGCGGCGGGGTCGAGTCGAGAAGCCCTGTTGCAGTTCATCAGTGGCAGCGTCGCGTTCTACGGTGCGTATCCGAGGCACATGAAGGCGTTGTCGGCCATCTTCGCCGCGGTCCCTGTCCGCGGTGAACGAGCCGAGCACGGAGCCGAGATGCTCGAAGTCCATGCCCTGCTCGAAGAGGGTCAGCGCAGTGGTGAATTCCGCCGATTCGATACACGAATCATGGTGATGACGATTCGCGCCGCTCTGGACGCGGCAGTGTGGCGAGTCGGGGCGGGCGACGATGCGGAGGTGCTTGCGGACGAATTGCGCCGAACGTTCGACGCTGCAACACGATCGGATGACCGATGAGGAGGCTGCTGATCGCCCTCGGTGCAGTCCTTCTGGTGCTCGCCGGGTGCGCGTCGACCTCGGACGAATCCGACAACGCACCCCTCGACGTCGCCACGACCACGGCAACCGTGCACGGCCTTGGCACCGAGAGCACACGACAGTTTCTCGGGATCAGGTACGCCGAGCCTCCGGTCGGTGATCTGAGATGGGCACCGCCGCAACCTCTTCCGATGTCCCGTGCTGACTCCGACGCCACCGTGGCCGGTTCGGAGTGTCCGCAGAGCTCGACCGAGTCCGGTGGCGCACCGTCGACGGACGAAGACTGCCTTTTCCTGAATGTGACAACGCCGCTGGTGAAGTCGAATGATCCACTGCCGGTGATGGTGTGGTGGCACGGCGGCGGGTTCACGTCGGGATCGGGCTCTGCCTACGAAGCTCAACGGATCGCTTCCGAGGGCAATGTCATCGTGGTAACGGTGAACTACCGACTGGGCATGCTCGGTTATCTGGGCCTACCCGGTCTGCGCGGGTCCGGTAACTTCGGGTTCGCCGATCAGATTCAGTCCCTGCGGTGGGTGAACGACAATGCGGCAGCATTCGGGGGAGACCCCGACAACGTCACCGTATTCGGAGAATCCGCAGGCGGTATGGCGGCGTGCGCTGTGTTGACATCGCCTGCGGCGCAGGGCTTGGTGGACAAGGCCGCCATCATGTCGGGCTCGTGTGCGTTGGACTTTCCCGCCGACTCGATCTACCCGGGTGTGCCAGAACAGCGGCCGTACGTTTCGCTTGCAGACAATGAGGCGACCGGAATCGAAGTCGCGAAGCAGCTGGGCTGCTCGGGCTCGAACACCCTCGAGTGTCTGCGGGCTCTGCCCATCGACTCCCTGGTTGCGCAGGGACAGAACTTCTCCGACGACCTCGCCTACGATACCGAGTTGCTCCCCGCCGATCCGGCGCGTGCCGTCGAAGCCGGTGCAGCGCTCGATGTTCCGGTGTTCTCCGGCGGGAACCGGGCTGAACAGAATTCGTTCGTCGGGGGCGCGCTGCTGGCGGACCCGAGCACGGTGACAGCCGATTCTTACCCCACCCTCCTTTCCGATGCATTCGGCTCCGATGCCGCACGGGTCGCGGATCTGTATCCGCTGCAGAACTTTCCGTCCGCGGCGCTGGCATGGGCGTCGGCAACCACCGATGCCGGATGGTCGTGCCCCACGTACCGAAACAACCGAGCGCTGGCAGCGGATGCGCCGGTGTATTCGTACGAGTTCGCCGATACCGGGACCGCCGACGTCAGCGGTGTCGGCGCATCGGGTGTGCCACAGGACGCGGCTCACGCAACCGACATGCCGTATTTCTTCGACATTGCCGGTCACGATTTGCTGAAGACTCCGGCGCAGCACGACCTCGCCCGAACGATGATCGCGTACCTCACCTCGTTCGCCCATACGGGAACTCCCAGTGCCGACGGTGCGCCGCTGTGGCCGCGCACTACCGACACCGCCACTCCAGTGCTGCAGTTCGTCTCCGACAACATCTCGGTGATCGACGCCGATGCCGAGCATCACTGCGACTTCTGGAACACACTCACGCGCTGAGAGGCGTGGGCCGACGATCGATCGACTCCGCAGATGCGCGCGCATTTGTCAGATGCGGGCGGAACAGCTAGCCGATCGGGCACTGGTTCGCGCGCGGATGGCAAACGCGAGCGCGTTTGCGAGAACTGGGGCGGCGAGAACTAGGGCGGCGGCGTCGATAAGCGTGACCCCCGTCACGAACCGGTCAGCCGGTCGGTCAGAAAAGACTCCGAGTTTGTTTCGCGAAAGCGCATGCGCAAGCGCTTGTATGCGCCTTAGGCTCCTGCAATCGAGCGACGCGACCGCGTGGCTAGGGGACAAGGGAGTCCACATGTTCAATCACCGTCGGAAGTCTGCGCTGACGATCGGGACCGTGCTCATGGCCGGTTCGCTCGTCTTCGGCCTGACCGCATGCAGCAGCTCGGACTCGGACAGCGTCAAGGTCGGTCTCATCACCAAGACGGATTCCAATCCGTATTTCGTGAAGCTGCGCGAGGCCGCTCAGGCGCAGGCAGATTCCAGTGGTGCCGAGTTGGTGGCTCTGGCGGGTGCATTCGACGGTGACAACGAAGGACAGGTCGCAGCGATCGAGAACCTGGTGGGACAGGGTGTGAAGGGAATTCTGATCACCCCGAACTCGTCGACCGGAGTGCTCGACGCGATCAAGAAGGCACGTGACGCCGGTGTCGTCGTCATCGCCCTCGACACTGCAACCGACCCCGAGGACGCGGTGGACGCCACGTTCGCGACCGACAACAAGGCGGCAGGCGTCAGTCAGGGCGAATGGGTCAAGGGCACGCTCGGAACCACAGCGCCGCAGGTCATCATGCTCGACGGCACCGCAGGCGGCACTGTCGACACGTTCCGTCACGACGGCTTCCTCGAGGGAATGGGCCTGACCGACAGCTCGTCGGAGATCGTCGGCCAGGAGAACACCAACGGCGACCAGACCAAGGCGCAGACCGCCATGGAGAACCTGCTGCAGCGTGCGCCCGGCGTCAACGCGCTCTACACGATCAACGAGCCCGCCGCAGCAGGTGCGTACCAGGCAATTCAGTCCGCCGGCCGCGCAGATCAGATCACCATCGGCTCCATCGACGGTAGCTGCACCGGCATCGCGAACGTCAAGTCCGGCATCATCGGCGCAACGGTGCTGCAGTTCCCGGCGAAGATGGCCGAGCAGGGCGTCGACGCGGTCGTGAAGTTCGCTCAGGACGGCACCAAGCCCAGTGGATTCAACGACACCGGCTCGCAGCTCGTCACCGACAAGCCGGTAGCCGGCATCGAATCCCAGGACACCGCGTGGGGCGAAGCGAATTGCTGGGGCTGATCGCGAAGTACCGGCGAACACAGGGATCTGATTCGTGAGTACCGATACCGCTGCGCCTCCCAAGGCACCGAGCCGGTTCAACGTGGGCACAATCCTGCGTGAACCGCTGCTTGGGCCGCTGGCCGCACTCGTCATTGCCATCATCGTGTTCAGCTCGATTTCGAGCTCGTTCCTCAACCCGCAGAACGTCTCTCTGATTCTGCAGCAGTCTGTGGTCGTCGGCATTCTCGCCGTCGGCCAGACCCTGATCATCCTCACGTCCGGTATCGATCTGTCGATCGGTGCGGTCGCGGTGATGGGAACCATCGTGATGGCACAGTCGGCCGGGGCGAACGGACCGGTCGTAGCGTTGGGTTCGACGCTCGCCGTGTGCGTTGCGTTCGGCGCGATCAACGGCGGATTGGTGACGATGCTGCGGTTGCCACCGTTCATCGTCACGCTCGGCACGTTCACTGCGATCCAAGCAGCCACCAGGTTGCTGGCCGGCTCCGAGACCTACCAGGTGCCGAGCGGACCACTGACGCTGCTGGGTACCTCGTTCAAGATCGGCAGTTTCTCCACCACCTACGGCGTGGTGGTGATGCTGCTGGTGTACGCAGTGATGTGGTACGCCCTGTCCCAAACATCCTGGGGTAGGCATATTTACGCTGTCGGCGGGAGTCCGCAGGCCTCGGACCGATCCGGCATCAAGTCCGGTCGCGTGCTGTTCTCGGTGTACATCGTGACCGGTGTCATCGCAGCGATCGCAGCATGGGCAGCGCTCGGACGGATCCCCAACGCCGATCCGAACGCCTATCAGAACGCCAACCTCGAAACGATCACTGCGGTTGTCATCGGTGGAACCAGCCTGTTCGGTGGCCGCGGGACAGTCATCGGGACTCTCATCGGAACTCTGATCGTCGGTGTGCTGCGCAACGGGCTCACGCAGGCAGGCGTCGACAGCCTGTACCAGAACGTCGCGACCGGCATTCTCGTCATCGTCGCGGTGGCCGTCGATCAATTCGCACGTAGGAGGTCACAGTGAATGCCCCCCTCGCTCTGGAAGCGCGTGGTCTGGTCAAGACCTACGGCAGCGTGACGGCCATCAACGGTGCAGATTTCGAGTTGCGGGCCGGTGAGGTGTTGGCGGTGATCGGCGACAACGGTGCCGGAAAGTCCAGTCTCATCAAGGCTTTGGCCGGGGCTGTCATTCCGGATTCGGGTGAGATCCTGATGAACGGATCGCCGGTGTCGTTCAAGAACACGCGTGACGCGCGAGCGGCCGGCATCGAGACGGTCTATCAGGACCTGGCCGTCATTCCGGCGCTCGACATCGCCTCGAACGTCTATCTGGGACGCGAGATCAAGCGTAAGGGCATCAGCGGCAGCCTCTTTCGGCGTCTGGACATGCCGAGGATGCGGGAGGAGTCGTCGAAGCATCTGCAGGATCTGAAGATCGGTATCAAGTCGGTCAATCAGGCAGTCGAGACCCTCTCCGGTGGTCAGCGTCAGGGCGTGGCAGTTGCCCGGGCAGCGGCGTTCGGACGCGGAGTGATCATCATGGACGAGCCGACGGCCGCGCTCGGCGTGCGGGAATCGGGCATGGTGATCGATCTGATCCGAACCATTCGTGACCGCGGCATACCGGTGGTGCTCATCAGCCACGACATGCCGCACGTGTTCGAGGTTGCCGATCGAATTCACATTCACCGCCTCGGCAAGCGCGCGGGCGTCGTCGATCCGAAGAACCGCACCATGTCCGAGGTCGTTGCGCTGATGACCGGTGCGGAGGAGCCGACCGACGATGAACGCGCAGGCGTCTGAAAGGGATTCTCCGGTAGGAGTTTTCGTCGGACTGGCCACACTCGACGTCATCCATCGAGTGTCGGCCGCTCCGGCACCGAACGAGAAGATCACGTCCAGTGTGCAGTTCGTCGCGGCGGGAGGGCCGGCCGCCAACGCGGCCGTCACCTTCGCCGCACTCGGCGGCACGGCCGTGCTCGTCACCGCACTCGGCGACGACCCGGTGGCCGAGCTGGTCAAAGCCGATCTGGCTGCGTTCGGCGTCCGCGTGCTCGACGCGGCCCTGGGCACCAGCAGGTCGGTGCCCGTCTCGGCGGTGACGGTGATCGAATCGACCGGCGACCGGTCGGTCGTCTCGGCGGACGCCGTGCATTCCGAAGTTCCACCGCCCGAGGATCTCGAGACGGTAGTGGCCGGTGCCGATGTCGTCCTCGTCGACGGGCACCACCCCTTGATCGCCCGCGCCGCCGCGGAACATGCGGCGGCGCGGGTTACCACCCTGGTCGTCGACGCCGGCCGGTGGAAGCCGGTGATGAGCGAGCTGATCCCGCATGCCACGGACATGGTGTGCTCGGCGGACTTTCGCACCCCCGGCAACTCCGACACGGCTACCACTGCAGCGGCACTCGTCGGAGCGGGCGTGCATACCGTCGTCACCACCCACGGCAGCGAGCCCGTCGAATGGTGGGCCGAGGGGTCGTCCGGCTCGGTCGATGTGGAGCCGGTGACAGCGGTCGACACGGTCGGTGCCGGAGATGCTTTCCACGGTGCCTATGCCTACTACTCGACGCAGTCGGGCTCTCTGGCCGAGCGCATCGACAGGTCGGCTCGCGTTGCGGCCCTTCGCTGTTCGGTGGTCGGACCCCGAGCATGGCTACACGAACTTCCGCTGCCACACTCCACTACCGACGGACTCGAAAGCGACAACGGTGAGCACTGATCAGGACGTACAGAGAGCGACACTCGGAGAGCTCGTGGAGCTGGCCGGGCGACTCGCCGTCGCCGGAGAACGGCGCATACTCGGCCTGACCGGCGCGCCCGGTGCCGGAAAGTCCACGGTGGCGCAGCAACTCGTCGACGCGCTCGGGCCGGAGCGCGCGGTACTGGTTCCGATGGACGGGTTCCATCTGGCCAACGAGGTGTTGATCGACCTGGGCCGGCTCGACCGCAAAGGTGCACACGACACGTTCGACGACGGTGGATACGCGCGATTGATCGCGGCGATTCACGACCAGCGACCCGGTGACCCCATCGTGTACGCACCGAGGTTCAGGCGCGAGATCGAGGAGTCCATCGGTTCGGCCATCCCGGTTCCGTCGACTGTTCCGCTGGTGGTCACCGAGGGCAACTATCTGCTGATGGAGTCCGACGCGTGGCCTGCTGCGCGGTCGATGATCGACGAGGTCTGGTTTCTGGCTCCGCACACAAGGGTTCGGCACGAGCGCCTGGTAGCTCGGCACGAGGCCTACGGAAAGTCGCACGAGGACGCGGAGTTCTGGGCACTGGGCTCGGACGAACGCAATGCGGAACTGATCGGGTCGACCGCAGGCCGCGCCGATCGAATCCTGCGTCTGACATGACGGCTTCGCGGACCCGACAGCGCTGGGCCGATTGACGTGCCCACGATGGACGATGTCGCCCGCATAGCAGGAGTGTCGGTGTCGACTGTCTCGCACGTTCTCAACGGCACCCGTAACGTCAACCCGACCACCCGCCAACGCGTCGACGCGGCAATTGTCGAGATCGGCTACCGCCGCAACGTCGTTGCCCGCTCGCTCGCCGCGGGCCGAACCAATACGGTAGGGCTCTCGATCGCCGCCTTGACCAATCCCTATTTCGGCAGCCTGGTACACGCCGTCGAGCAACGACTGTCCGAGGCCGGATACGTGTTGATTCTCGGTGATTCGCACGACGAGCCGTTGTCCGAGCGGCGAGTGACCGATTCCCTGCTGGACCGTCAGGTCGACGGCATGATCCTCGCTCCCGCAGCAGGATCGGAGTCGACGACCATTCCGGAGATCGTGCGTAGTGGTACCCCTCTGGTGTTGATCGACCGGATGCTCGATCTTCCGTGCGATCAGGTGGGTCCGGAGAACGACGCCTCGGCCTACGAGCTCACCGCCCACCTCCTCGATGCAGGCCATCGACGCATCGCGATCGTCCGCGGAATCGAAGGAATCTCCTCCACGAACGAACGGTTCGACGGCTATGCCCGCGCGCTCGCCGATCGGGGAGTCGACCTCGATCCTGGGCTCATCCTCGATGGTAGGTCCAACGTCGAGGTGGCCGAGATGCACGTACGTGCACTGATGTCGAGCTCGAACCGGCCCTCGGCACTGGTGTCGATGAACAACTCGATGACGATCGGTTCACTCAAAGCCGTTCGTGCCCTTGGTTTGTCGATTCCGCAGGATCTCGCGTTCGTATGCTACGACGATTTCGAATGGTCCGATCTGTTCGAGCCTCGCCTGACAGCCGCTGCTCAGGACGTACAGACGATAGGAAGAACCGCAGCCGACCTGTTGCTGAATCGAATCGAGGGGCGGGACGAGACGCCTCGGTCGATCCGAGTTCCGACCACGTTCAACCATCGCAATTCCTGCGGCTGCGCCGCAACCTCGGCCGGAATACCGGCCGCACCCGAAAGATAGGACAGCTCATGCCCATTGCCAGTCCGGATCAGTACGCGGCCATGCTCGACCGTGCGAAGGAGGGCGGGTTCGCCTACCCGTCGATCAATGTCACCGGCTCGCAGACGCTCAACGCAGCGCTGCAGGGCTTCGCCGAGGCCGAGAGCGATGGCATCATCCAGGTGTCGGTCGGCACCGCTCTGTACCTCTCCGGCAACGCCGTGCAGAACCGTTTCGCCGGTTCCAAGGCGCTCGCCCAGTACGCCCACGAAGTGGCGCAACACTATTCGATCTCGGTTGCGCTGCACACCGATCACTGCCCCGCCGAGAATCTGGACGACTGGGTGCGGCCACTGCTGGCCGACGCGATCGACCGACGCGGACGCGGACTCGACCCGCTGTACCAATCGCACATGTGGGACGGTTCGGCGGTGCCGCTCGACGAAAACCTGCGTGTCGCTCGAGAATTGCTCGATCTGTCGGTGCAGGCCAACACGATCCTCGAAATCGAAGTGGGCGTCATCGGAGGCGAAGAGGACGGCGTCTCACACGAGATCAACGAACAGTTGTACTCGACTGTCGACGATGCTCGGGCCACGATCGCCGCGCTCGGCGCAGGGGAGCGCGGTCGATACATGACGGCCCTGACCTTCGGCAACGTGCACGGCGTCTACAACCCTGACTCGGTGCACCTCCGCCCAGAAATTCTCGCCGAGATCCAGGCTGTCGTCGGAGCCGAGACGGGTAAGGACAACCCGTTCGATCTGGTGTTCCACGGTGGATCGGGATCCAGCGCAGAAGACATCGCCTCGGCGGTGGCCAGCGGAGTGATCAAGATGAACATCGACACCGACACCCAATACGCCTTCACCCGGTCCATCGCAGGGCACATGTTGAGCAAGTACGACCAGGTCCTCAAGGTCGACGGCGAGTACGGCAACAAGAAGGCCTACGACCCCCGATCGTGGGGCAAGCCGGCCGAGACTGCGATGGCGGCGAGAGTGGTCGAGGCGACGCAGATGCTCGGCTCGGCAGGCCGCACGATGCGCTGAGAACAATTTTTCTCGAACATGTCGAATTCTGCGGACCGGTTACGTCCCAGGGTCGAATGCAGAAAGAATGGCTGCATCCGACGCTAGGAGACATCATGGCCAAGTACCTCATGCTCAAGCATTACCGCGGAGCCCCCGAGCCTGCCGACTGGATCCCGATGGACCGGTGGACCCCGGCCGAAGTGCACGACCACATTCAGTTCATGCGAGATTTCGCCGCCGAGCTCGAGAAGACCGGCGAGTTCGTCGACGCGCAGGCCGTGGCCCCCGAGGGAACGTGGGTGCGCTCGGACGGCGAAGGGAAACCTCCGGTCACCGACGGTCCGTTCGCGGAGACCAAGGATCTCATCGCAGGCTGGATGGTGATCGACGTCGACTCCTACGATCGCGCGCTCGAGCTGGCCGGGCAGCTGTCGGCAGCGCCCGGTGCCGGTGGGAAGCCGATCGACGAATGGCTCGAGCTGCGTCCGTTCATGGAGGCTCCTCCCACGATCGCCGACTGACGACCATCATGGATCCCGGAGTGCTGCGGGCACTGACGCCCGCAGTGATCGGCGTCCTCGTCCACCGCGGAGCGGACTTCGCGTCGGCCGAGGACGCCGTGCAGGAGGCGTTGGTGCAGGCGACCTCGACGTGGGCACTCTCGACCGGGGCAGGTGACGCGCCGACCGACCCGAAGGGCTGGCTCGTCACCGTCGCCTGGCGAAAATTCCTCGATGGACAGCGCTCGGAGAAGGCGCGTCGCGATCGAGAAGACCGACTGGCGGCACAGCCGGGACCGGAGAGCGTGGGCGGCGTCGACGACACGCTGCAGTTGTTCTTCCTGTGTGCGCATCCTGCGCTGACTCCGGCGGCAGCGGTGGCGCTGACCCTGCGCGCCGTCGGCGGACTGACGACACGGCAGATCGCCCAGGCGTATCTGGTGCCGGAAAAGACCATGGC
Organism: Rhodococcus sp. WWJCD1; assembly: GCF_002258735.1. Classification (NCBI taxonomy): domain Bacteria; kingdom Bacillati; phylum Actinomycetota; class Actinomycetes; order Mycobacteriales; family Nocardiaceae; genus Rhodococcus; species Rhodococcus sp. WWJCD1. The sequence goes on along the minus strand of NZ_NOXY01000008.1, from coordinate 179,374 downwards.
GCAGCGCATCAGCCGAGCGAAACGTGCGGTGCGTGATGTGCGTTTCGACGCGCCGGGCGACCTGAGCACGGTACGACGGGTGCTGTATCTCGTGTTCAACGAGGGGTACACCGGAGATGTCGACCTTGCGGCGGAGGCGATTCGGTTGACGCGGCAGCTGGCGACACTGTCCGACGACGAGGAAACGGCGGGTCTGTTGGCACTGATGGTGCTGCACCACGCGCGCCGTGCGGCGAGAACCGGATCCGACGGTCGACTCATCCCCTTGGCCGAACAGGACCGATCCCGTTGGGACACAGCGCTGATCGCGGAGGGCGTGCAAATTCTGCAGGCGGCGCTGGCCCGAGATCGGTTGGGTGAGTTCCAGGCCCAGGCGGCGATCGCCGCCCTGCACGCCGACGCGATGCGAGTCGAGGAGACCGACTGGGTGCAGATCGTCGAGTGGTACGACGAGTTGGTCGCCCTCACCGGCAGCCCCGTCGTGCAGCTCAACCGCGCGGTGGCCGTCGGGGAAGCGGACGGCCCCGCCGCCGGGCTCGCGGCGCTGGCCGAGGTCGATTCCACGGTCCCGAGGCACACTGCGGCGGCCGCGCATCTGCACGAGAAGGCGGGTGACCTCACGCAGGCCGCGCAGTTGTACGCCCGCGCAGCGCAGTCGGCTCCCTCGTTGGCCGAGCGCCACCATCTGACTCTGCAGGCCGCACGGATCCGTGGTGTGACTCCGTGACGTCATCGACCAAGCGTACGAACCGATCGGTTTCGTAATCTGATCGTTAGCGGTAGAAAGCGGAATCCGTGCGACCCTCGTATGGTGCTGATGTTGCCAGTGGGACTGAAGAGAAAGAAGCGAAATCGATCCGCTGCGGTGGTGACGGCTGCCGTGCTGGGATCGATGTTGCTGACCGGAACGTCGGCCCAGGCCCTGCCGGGCAACTCGGGATCGGCCGACGCGGCCGCGGGAGCCGTCGGGATCCATCAGGTGTCGGCCACCCGTGCAGTGCTGAACGTGTTCTCCCCGTCCATGAATCGCGTCATCTCCAACGAGATTCTGCATTCGCCGGGAGGCGGACCTGCCCCGAGCCTGATCCTGCTCAACGGTGCACTCGGCAACGAAGACGGTGTGGGGTGGCTCAACAACTCCGGCGTCGAACAGTTCTTTCTCGACAAGAACGTCACGGTCGTAGCGCCCATCGGAGGTCGCTTCAGCTTCTATACCGATTGGCAGACCCCCGATCCGGTACTGGGCTCCAACATGTGGCAGACCTACCTGACTCGCGAACTGCCTGCTGCCGTCGACGCCGCCTACGGATCCAACGGTCGGCGCGGTGTGGCAGGACTGTCGATGAGCGGTGGCCCCGCACTGGATCTGGCGATCCAGGCCCCGGATGTGTTCGACGCCGCCGCGTCGTTCAGCGGATGCCCGGCACCGTCGAATCCGCTTGCCACCGCTGGTATCTCGGCGATGATCGCCGGCGGTCTCAACAACCCGTTCAACATGTGGGGTCTGCCCGGAAGCCAGGGATGGCGCGACCACGATCCGTCGCTCAACGTCGAACGACTGCGCGGAACCGCGGTGTACGTCAGCTCGTCCCGCGGACTTCCCGGACCGGTGGACCGGATCCCCGAGGGTGCGATTCCCCCGTTCGGCGGAATGGCGGTCGAGGCGATGGTGAACTACTGCACGTCGATCTTCGTCGACGCACTGCGCCAGGCCGATGTGCCGGCCACGGTCTCCATGCGCGACGAGGGCGCACACACATGGCCGCTGTTCGAGGATCAGCTACGCGAAGCCTGGTTCACCACGCTGGCACCGGCTCTGGGAACCAGGTGATTGCGCCGAGGCTCGCGCGGGTACGCGTCGATGGACATCACCGACGAAGGGACCACCCGAACATGGCGAAAGACGACTTGCACAGTGACAAGGGACTGCACAAGGGCGACAAGGTCGAATGGCAGACCCACGGAACCACGACCGAGGGAACGGTGGTGGAGAAGATCACCTCCGAGACCGAAGCCGCAGGCAGAACCGTGAAGGCCTCGAAGGACGAACCGCAATACCGGGTCGAGAGCGACAAGTCGGGCAAGGATGCAGTACACAAGCCGGAATCGCTCGACAAGAAGAACTGAGCGACCACGAGACGCAAACGCGCGCGCGTTTGCGGATCTCGATGGCGCAATGCAGTACTCAGGCCTGGGGCACCGATCGTTCTGCGCCCCAACTTCGTTCGATGTAGCCGCGTATCCGATCGATGTCCTCGGCGGGGATTCTCTCCGGTTCGCCGTTCTCGAGCGGATCGGTATGAAAGATGTACAAGCGTGAGGCGAACTGGTCGAACGGCAGCGAACCTTCGCCTGCGCGTTCGCCGTTGCCTGCCGTTCCCACCACGACGCCGTCTCCCCAGTCCTGCCCGCTGTCGTTGTTCGGGTTGAAGAAATAGACCCGCATGACGCCGTCGGGGTCGGTGGTCACGCGCAGGATGGTGATGGCGTGCCACCCCACATACCGTGCAGCACTGTCGGTTACGGCCACACCGGCGGGCTGCGGATGAATCAGCGGCTGATGCCCGTTGTACTCGGGGTGATACGCCGCGTAGAACTGCCGCAGGAATGCGTCCAGGTCGACGATGTTTCCGGTGGCCACGTCGACGTCGATGTGGAACTCGCGAGCCGACCACCACCCGTGGAACTCCGGGTTGACCCAGCGGTGCGGATCGCCGGGGCGATCGGCGCAGCGCCTGACCATCTCGGCGTAGATGCGGTCGAGGTGCGGAACCAGCAGCAGTGACACCGGATCGAGATCCACCGGGTCCGATGTGGCGACTCCACTGGCGCTCTCGGTCGACGAGATCGATTGCCCCTCGAAGTGCATGACGATCTCCTCGTCACGCGCCGCCCACACCACCATCTGCAGGAGGTAGTCGGGATCGTTGTAGGCCCACATCGACAATGCCCGCGCCGACTGGCACGTCGGGTTGTCACCCTGTCCGACGCCGAGCGGTTGCCCGAGCATCGACAACAGTCCACCCAGCAAGCGGGACTCCGGTGCCGGGACCGGCCCGAACGTGGTGTTCAACTTGTCCTGCACTGCGGGTGCGAGTTTCAGCGACATCTGCCGCCACAACGACGGCACGATCGGCGGTTGATGCAGAATCCCGCGATCGAGCAGCAGTGCCAATCCGTACAGGCACTGCGCGGTCTCGGGGTACACCGTCTCCTCGATGAGGCGATGGACCAGTTCCGGATAGCGCGTCAGACACGTGCGACCGGTATCCGACAGTCCCAACGCCTCGGGGAGAACGTACGAGTAGTGATCGACGAGGTACTGCGTCAACGTCGCGTGGTACGGCGAGACGAGTCCGGTGTCGTGCATCGCTCGCGCGAATCCGCGGGCCTCGAACTGCAGCGCCTCGACGTCCATCGCCTCGAGCCGCAACCGGTACACCTCCACGCCCGGATCCTCTCGGCACGCATCGGTGGTGCCGAACAGGGCCGTGATCAAGCGGTCCAGGCCTTGCCCGGAGGTGCCTAGGTCGACGGTCGGGTCGTCGCGATAGATCGCGATGCGGGTGACCATGTCCTTGATGGTGTCCACCTGAATCGGGCGCTGCCGCAGGATCCGCCAGATTTCCTCAACCAACTCGTCGAGCACGCTGTCGTAGCCGATCTGCCCGGCCACGTACCCGAACAGATCACGGATCAGATGCGCGGTACGACCGAGGCGAACTCGCTCCGACTCGGACGGGGGTGTGAACAGAACGTCGAGATTGACCGCGAGGACCTGAGAAAGGAACCGACGGGCATCCTCGGCGGTGACCGCAGCATGCTCGTACTCGCCCGCAACGATCGCGACCATCCGCAGTTCGCTGGTCGCCTCGAGCACGAAGGTGTCGTCGTTGCCGCTGCGTAGGCTGGGCCCCACGAATCCTGGAACGAGAATGTCCGGCTGCGCCCAATCGGTGCCCGCGAAGAGCCCCGCATTCTCGAGCACCTCGGCGCGCTCACGAATTGCATGACAACCACCGGGCTGCAACAGAACTCGATGCAGCGCATCGAGAACCCGCCGCACTTTGGTGTTCTTACTGAACTCGGGTGCACCGGCCAACGCCTCGGTGGCGTGGTCGAGTTGGGCCAGTCTCGACATCAAAGCCTTGTCGACCGGAGCCTTGTCGACCGGTGCAGAGTCGTTCATCGTCTGCGTCGTGGGTTCGTGGTCGTTGCCGAGTTGTTGCCTCACACGTAGAAGTCCAGTTCTTCCTGATGTTTCAGCAAGTCACGCATGACATAGGTATCTTCGCCGAAGAAGTACAGCAGTCCCCAGTGGGTGCCGAACGCTGTTCTCTTGGTGACGGTTTCCTCGACGGGTGCCGACAGATCGTTGGTCTCGTAGTAGTCGTGTCCGGACGTCTCCTCCGGAATTTCCAGATGGCTGACGACGCGTCGTCGTGGATAGACGCCGAAACATCCGGCCACGCCGGTCGCATCGACGACCTCGCGCGGGAAGAAGGCGTCGATCTCCTCCTCGGTGGTCTTCGGGTCGAACGCCAGCGCCAAGCCCTGGTAGGCGTTGAAGCCGTACGCCCGCTCCAGTAGCTCGAACACCTTGAAACCTGGTGGGCGATAGGCGACCTCACCGAAGTACATCTCACCGTCGCTGGTCACGAAGTACTCGGGATGAATGAATCCGAACTCGATGTCGAAGGTCTTGATCAGCTTCTCGATCTGCACCGTGATCTGCTCGCGGTACTTCTCCAGCTCGGGTGTCGCAGGAACGAACACCGAGTATCCGAGGGTGACGTACTCCGAGATGTTGAGGAACTTGATCTTGCCGTTGTGAATCCATGCTTCGACAGCGAACTCCCAGCCGTCGAGGTGCGATTCCATCAGCGCCGGAAATTCCTCGTCGGGAATGGAGTCGACCTCGTCAGGGGTACGAATGACGCGGTGGCCGAGGCAACCGGCCTTGTCGAAGGCCTTGACATGGATCGGGTCGTTGGGATCGCCGTCGAGCTTGAGTAGCGTCTGGTTGACACGTTTGAGGAATCGAATGACGTCCTCACGGTCGTGGGCTTCTTCGAAGATGCCCACCCGAATGCCGCCGAGCTGAGCACGGCGCTTCATCAAGGACTTGTCGCGCAACAGCATTGCCTGACCGAACAGGCGTGGGTTGCCGAGCAGTACCGAGTTGATGGCGCCGGCCCACTCCACTGTCTCCTCGTAGAGCGGGATCGCGACGTCCACGCCTTTGCTCTGCAGTGTTTCGGCGATCTCGAGCGAGCGATCGTTGAGTCGCTCGAAGTTCCACGGTAGGTACGGAATGTCGTGCTCGGTGCAGTACGCCTCGGCCCATTCCGGGGCGACGACGACGTAGCGCCGATCGAACTTGTCCAGTGCTTCCACCGCGGCCAAACTCCACCCCAGCAGGGCCACGAAACCCTTGTTCGGGTCTTTCTCCAGCCTGTCTGGCTGAGCCATGAAGTTCCTTCCCCTAGATGATTCATCGGTCGAGGTCCTTCGCTCCACCGTACAGAGGCGCTGGTCGGCAATTCCGAGCGGTGTTGAACTGGGCTCATGCGACGACGTCGTGTCGGAATCAGCCTCCCGACTTTCCCGCCGGCGTAGGCGCTCTGTTCTATGGTCGTCGGGTGAGTGCGCGACAGACCGGATGGCAGGTCCCCGCTTTGTGGTGGCGACGCGGCGAGGCGTTCCACGGGCGGAGTCCGCAACCTCGATCCACCCGGCCGAGAGCCAGCGCGAAGGCGGCAGTCACAGCGGTGGCTGCGAAGGAAGCCGCTATCGACGACCTGCTTGTTCGAACCGCCGGACGTTTCGGCGAAACAGTCGACCATCCCGAGTCGAATTCGGAGCTGTCGGCGGCCGCGCACGCCTTCGTCGACGGACGGTTCTCGGGCACCGGTGTGACCCCTACCGGTGCTGCTGTGACACTTACGGTCGTCACCGATCAGCCGGAGCACAAGATGCGAGTTCCATTCGTGGACTTCGTCATCGGCCGCTTCGGCGCGGTATTCGCTGCGGAGATGCTCGCCGAGGCTGTAGGCGTGGAGTTGGTGACCCGCGAACTCGTACCGGATCGATCGCGTACCCGGCACTCACTCGGCGTGCGAGATCCCGACGACCTTCGCAATGTCGTGTTCGGAGATTCGGCGAGCAGGGTGCGCACGGCGTTGGCTGCCCTCCCCGCCGACGACTATGCGAACGCGGTGGACAGGCTCGCACCGCAGCGTGGCGCGCGAATCGGGTGCAATCTGTTGACGTCGTTCCTGTTCCCGACCCAGCACGAGTGGGTTGCTGCGGACATCGCGCGGTCGCAGACCGTCCACCGCTATTACCGAAGCTACTGCTATTACCTCTTGGCCAGCGTCGACTCGGTCGATTCGGTCGAGAAAATTCTCGCGCTCGAAGAAACGCGAGATCATGCGATCTGGTCCACCGGGATGAGCATGAACTTCGTATACGCACTGTGTGCAAATATCGGACCGGGTGTCGAGCCCTTCGTAGCCGAGTTGTTCGAGGGCAACCTGTCTGCCCAGCACAAGAAATGGTGTGCCGGGATTTTAGGTGAGATAGACACGGACTCGGGATTCGAGCACTTGGTGTCTCGGCTGGGTAGCAAGTACATCGAGCCCGCCGTGATCGAGGCGATAGCACGATCGCCCGAGCGAGCCGCGCGGTTGCTGGCCGACGCCTCCGGGCCGGATGCGGAGCGGCTGCGCCGGGATCTGGAGCACGTTCATCCGGAGTCCGCGACGCGCAAGCGAGTATGCGGAACAACGCTCGAATCGTCGGATGTCCCTGCGCTGCTACGCGATCCACCGTGGCTCGACCGCGCCGAATCCATGGATCGCGGAGACGTCCGAGAGCAGGTATTTCGTCTCGAAAGTCCCCCAGCGCCGCTGCGTGTGGCATGGCGGGGAGACGAGCAGCGACAGTGGGCCGAGGCCATCGACGTCTATGTGCCCTATCTCGGGCGCCGGGATTGGCCGGAGGTGGTCGCCGCGTTCGGTCGAGGCACAGGTTTCTGGTCATTGCACGAGATCTCGTACGCTCCGGAGCATCTGCTGCGTCCGGTGCTGTCGTACGCCCCGACGCCACGTTACGCGTATCGAGGTGCCATCTCGTTGGGCCGACTGTTGGCCCGATTCGGAAGCGATGCACTCGATTTCGTGCTTCGTGCCGTCCTCGCTGCACCGGCCGGTCAGGCGCAGGTGTTGCTGCCCGTCGTCGGGGGACAACTGACGACGACAATGCTCGAATGGCTCGGCAAGAAGTCGCTCAGACCGGTCGCGTTCGAATGGTTCGATCGCCACATCGACAGTGCAGCATCGGATCTGGTTCCTCTTGCTCTCGGCCGTACCGGACCGAGCCGAACCCTTGCCCGACGCGCACTGTGCACTCTTGCGCGACGCGGACATCGAGACGCCGTGGTCGCTGCTGGACGGTCGTACGGGGAGCCGGCTGGTGCGGCGATAGTAGATATCGTCGACGCAGATCCACTTCTGGCCCTGCCGCGGCATATTCCGGTCATCCCGGACTGGCTGGACCCGGCGTTGCTCCCCCCGTTGACGTTGCAGGGAGAGCGCGCACAGCTGCCGTCCGACGCGATCCGCACGATCTGCACGATGTTCTCGCTGTCACGAATGGACGAGGTGTACGCCGGCGTCGATATCGTTCGTGAACTCGTCGGCCATCCCGAACTCGCGAAGTTCGTCTGGGACATGTTCGAGAGGTGGTTGCGGGCGGGCGCTCCGGAAGCGCAGAGCTGGACTCTCGACGCCCTCGGGATAGTGGGTGACGACGACACTGCGCGGCAATTGACCCCGCTGATCAGGACCTGGCCGCTTCAGTCGGCGCACCGACGCGCGGCGATGGGACTCGAGGCCCTCGCCATGATCGGGAGCGACGCCGCGCTCGGACACCTGTGGTCGATCTCGCAGTCGCTCCGGTTTCCTGCTCTTCGCGCCAAGGCCGACAAACTGATTCACCGAATCGCCGACGAGCTGAATCTGACGCCTCTCGAACTTGCCGACCGATTGGTGCCGAACTTGGGGCTCGACGCGGACGGTACGACGACCTTCGATTACGGAGACCGAACCTTCACCCTCACGTTCGATCACGAGCTTCGAATAGTGGTCGAAGACAACGACGGTAAGGTCCGAGACCGGGTACCGCGGCCCGGCCGCACCGATTCCGACGGTGCGCGCGAGGAATACCGTCGGTACACCGACCTGAGGAAAGATCTCGAGGGGGTGCGCACCGAACTCGTTTCTCGGTTCGAGAAAGCCATGGTGAACCAGCGGCGCTGGACCCTGTCGCAGGTTCGGACCCATCTCGTCGGGCATCCGTTGACCTGGCATCTGTGCAGTGCTCTGGTGTGGTCGACGACGGACGGACGATACTTCCGATTTTCCGAGCTGCGTCGCCCCGTGGGCCCGGACGGCCGCGATATCGAGGTCGCAGACGGCGATCTTGTTGTCGTGGCCCACCCGGCGACGATGGGCGACTCGCTCGGCAACTGGACCTTCATGCCGGAACAGCCTTTCGAGCAGGTCCGACGGGAGGTCTTCAGGACGGATGTCGCCGCCGAGATGGCAGCACTCGAGGGTCGCAAGACGACTACCGATCAGCTGCTCGCGCTGGGTGAAAGAGGATGGAAGCGTGAGGATCCGCAAGACAAGGGTGCCCAGATCTCGCTGAACAAGCGTCTGGATTCCACGACGGCGGTGATCATGGCGTTTCCCGGCTTCAATGTGTCGAATCCGAGAATGTGGGGCGAACAGAAGATCGTCCACGTCTTTCACAGCGGACTCGAATTGTCGGTGATTGCGGCATCGGAACTGCTCCGTGATCTGGCGATGCTCGAGACCGAGTCAATTCGAGGCGACGAACCCGACCTTCGAGGTGAGCCGTGAGTATCCGTACGGTCGAGTTCTTCGAACGGCTGTAATTTCGACGAGAATGATCGACGATGATTCGGCGCGGTGTGCGCCTGGCGAAGCGAGGAGCCCGACATGACGGTCGACAAAACGGGTGTGCAGGTCGAAATCACCCAGCAAGCAGATCGTTTCACCGTCTCGGTCGAGGGCGCACAGGTCGGCTTCACCGAGTTCGTCGACGACGAGCACGGCCGGCGCATCTTCTTCCACACCGAGGTCGACGCGGCATACGGCGGGCGCGGTCTGGCAACGATTCTCGTGCAGCAGGCACTCGACGCCACCCGGGCGGACGCCAAGCGCATCGTCCCGATCTGTCCCTTGGTGGAGGCGTTCGTGGGCAAGCACTCGGAATTCGACGACATCGTCGAGCAGCCCACCGACGAGATTCGGCAGTGGCTGGCCGACCAGCAGGGCTGACGGCGGGAATACCGTCGGGCCCCGGTAGGTTGAGCTCGATCAGTAGTTGCAGAGTCAACTACCCTGCCGAAAGGGAAGCCATGCCCGCAGTGACGGTCGACAACATCCTTGCGTTGCCCCGAATACCCATGCCCGACGCCACCGCCGTACCCCGGCCGGTCCGGTCCGTCACGATGGCTCCGACGGGGTACGAAGGCGAGGGTTTTCCGGTTCGCCGCGCGTTTGCCGGACTGGACATGTCGTCCCTCGACCCGTTCATCCACATGGATCAGATGGGCGAGGTGAACTACGCGCCCGGTGAACCGAAGGGCACGCCGTGGCATCCGCACCGCGGATTCGAGACCGTCACGTACATGATCGACGGCATCATGGAGCACAAGGACTCTCACGGTGGCGGCGGCATCATCAGCGGCGGCGACACCCAATGGATGACGGCGGGTGGGGGAATTCTGCACATCGAGGCCCCGCCGGAGCATCTGGTGATGTCCGGCGGGCTGTTTCACGGTGTTCAGCTCTGGGTCAATCTGCCGCGGGAGAACAAGATGGCGCACCCGCGCTATCAGGACATCACCGGTAGCAAAGTGGCCTTGGCATCGAGTCCCGACGGCGGTGCGCTGGTTCGTGTCATTGCGGGCAACATCGCGGGTCTGCAGGGGCCGGGTTCGACATACACTCCGATTGCGCTCTCGCACAGCACGATCGCACCGGGCGCGGCGCTGACGTTGCCGTGGGAGCGCGAATTCAATGCACTCGTCTACGTTCTCGCGGGCGAGGGCACAGTGGGTGCGGAGAAGCGTCCGATCGGGATGGGGCAGACGGCGTTGTTCGGCCGCGGGGACACGATCGAGATGTCCGCGTCTGCGGTGGGGGAGTCGCTGGAGGTGTTCGTTCTCGGTGGCAAGCCGATTCGGGAACCCGTTGCGATGGCGGGCCCGTTCGTCATGAACACCAAGTCCGAGGTGTTGCAGGCGTTCGAGGACTACCAGGCCGGCCGGCTCGGCGTGCCCACCCGATGATCACCCCGGTCGTGCAACGATCTGCTGCATGACCGACGCCGAGCCCCGTATTCGTAGAACCCGGTTGTACCGCCGGTTGGTGACCCGTGCGGACGGTCCCCTCGAGCCCGCACGGGCAGCCAGGAGGCTCTCTGCCTACGTCTACGGAAACATCCTCATCCTCGCGGCGGTCGCGGCGTCGACGCCCGGCTCGATCGAGCACGGAACAGCTGCGGTCTTGGTTCTGGCTACGGCAGGGACGACGTTCCTGGCGCACGTGTTCGCCGATTTCGTGGCCAGTAGTCAAATACCCGAGGCGCATGGAAATGCCACCGACGAGCAACGCAAGTTCAAGGCCGTCGAGGAACTACGTGATGCCGTCCCGATCCTGAGTTCCGGCACCGTCCCCGCGTTGATGCTTGCCCTCGGCTGGTTGTCGGTGATTCCGGCACAGTGGTCGGAACTGCTGGCCGGCGGTGTCATCGTGGTGCGCATCGCCACGATTCAGATGGTCACGGAGCGAATTCGCGGCAATCCGTTGACCTTCCGTGCTCTTCTCGGTGGGCTGGCCACCGCCACGGTTGCTGCGCTGATCGTGTTGGCCAAGGTGTTTCTGGGGCACTAGCTCCCGAACTCGGCGTACAGCTCTGGCAGGAAGCCGGCGAGGTGGTTCATCTCCTGCCCGCAGTGCAGCATCAGATCTCGGGCCAGATCGAGCCCGAGTACGAGGTCGGTCGGATCCACCGACGCTCCCCGGCGGACGGCGCACGCAGCCTGCTTCACGTCCGGTACGTGCAACCCGCGCAGGTTCAGGTGGAAGCGGCTGCGCATCTCGGCACCACCGTCGACGGGTCTGACCTGATGGGCCAGCCACCCCAGGTCCACCGGTGCGATGGAGCTTCCCACTCGACCGAAGACGATCGTCTGATCCGAGGGAACGTCGAAGCCGTGCGCAATCGGGTCACGAAAACCGATGCCCAGTTGCTGCAGTTTCGGCCCGACGTACTCGTCCACGAAGGTCGTGTTGCCGACGTACTTGGCCTTGTCGGGTATGTCGAGTGCCGTTCGATCCTCCGCGAGAGCGGCGTACAGGTGGGCATCGGGATGCCACAGCTTGTAGCGAGCGGCTTCGGTGGAATGCCATCCGAACCACCAGTCCCACATCGCCGCTGTCACCCGAGGCATCACCGTGCGTACCGCCACGAACGTCACCCCGTCGGCCCTCCGTCCGTATCCGGTCTCGACCCTGGAATACCCGGTGGGAGCGAGATCGGTTGTGATCGAGTCGAATCCGGGTACCGCGTCGGGTGAGAGCGGGGGGCCTGCGTAGGTATCGGCCACCACGGTCGGCACCGGAGTCGTGTGCTCGGCCATGTAGTGGGCGTACGGCCGGTCTCGGTCGGTGTCGCGGTAGCCCTGGTAACGCTCACCGCATTCGTCTGCAGACCCCACTGTCGGTGCCGCGACCGCCCTCGAGGCAGTCCCGAGGACGGTTGCGGTCACTGCTACTGCCGCCCCCACGACGACCTGACGCCGTGTCGGTTTCCTGTTCATTTGTCCCCCATGCTCAACTTGTGTTGAGAGTAAGTCGCGGGCTCAGGGCATGTCAACGACCAGTCAGTACACTGCCCGGTATGAGTCCTGCCACTCCCAAGGACGACGCATCCAGAGTGCGGCGACGCGACGAGATCGCAACAGCGGCGATCGACGTGCTGGCCACCAAAGGCTTTCGTGGGCTGACGCATCGGGCGGTGGACGAAGCAGCCGGCCTCGGCCCGGGCTCGGTCAACTACCACGCGCCCACCAGAAGTCGATTGCTGCACTTGGCGCTGGGGCAACTGTTCGCCCGAGACTTCGAGATTGCCGGGGCTACGTTCGGCAGTCTGGTCGACGTGAAACCCCTGACCGTGGACGTTGTGGTGACACGAATCGTGGATTTCATCCAAGCGATGACAACGGGCGACGCAGCCAAGCGGGTGATTGCGCGGGCCATCATGCTCGGCGAGGCTCAGCACGATCGCGAGGTGCGTGAGCTGTTCGATACTCAGCGCGGCGCATTCGTCACGTTCGCCCAGTGGATCGTTGCGTCACTGGACTCCGAGGACCCGCAGGCGGAAGCCGAGACACTGGTCGTGATGATCGAGGGCTTGATTCAGCGCCAGGTGCTCATCGGATCACGCCTGCCCCGGTCGCTGGTGGAGCAGATGCTGAGGACGATCGTAGGATCGTCAGCGCTGATTGCGGAATAGCGCCGCACGCGTCATCAGCCCAGCAGTGACTTTCGCTCGGTGTGGGTGAACGTGAAGATCGTCGCGCCGAAGCTGATCAGTGCGGTGAGGAGCAGGACCTGCGGCCCGGTGATGACGACGCCGATGAATGCGCCGACCACCCCGCCCAGTGCGAACGACCCGAGAAGGGCTGTGTAGCAAAGCCAGTCGTAGTGTGTCCCGCCCCCGAACAGATGCCGCTCGATACCTTGACCGAGTTTGACCAACGTTCCGGTGACGTAGCTGAGCGGAATGTACGTCTCTTCCTTCTTCGTGAATGCGGTATTGAGCGCGCCGAGTGCGAAGGCCACCAACAGAATCGGGTAGAAGTTCACGTTTGCGGACGACCAACCGGAGATGGCGATATCGATCGTTCCGGCTGCGGCGAGTGCGATGGTGGTCAACACAGTCGCACCGTGCGGATGGTTCGACCAGTAGCGCCGCCTGCAGATCGAGGAGATCACCACGCCCGCGAGAAACGACCCCATCAAGGCCAGTGCAGCCCACGGCGAAGCGCCTGGCGCAACCTCTTTGCCCTCCGGGTGTCCGAAGTGGCCGACGACAGCGCGTTCGGTGTTGCCGGTCATGAAGGTCACGAAGTAACCGGCGGAGTGCAAGAACGCCACTGCGCCCACCATCCCCGCGAGTCCGGAAAGAATCCAGGACAGGCGAGCTTCGGCGCCGACGGCTGTTTCGCGGCTGATCGACAAAGGGGAAGTCATGACTCGATTCTCCGGGCGTGGGGCGAACCAGCAACTCTTTGAGTCGTCGGTCACATAACCGACGTGTTCTCCACATTCGCGATCATTCCGCGGTGCATCACCCTGTTTCCGATCACCCCGCTGTGGTCGGCCCGATGCATCACACATCGGTTGTCCCACATCACCAGATCGCCAGGAGCCCACGCGTGCTGCACCACGTTGTCCGCTCGAGTGGAGTGCTCGAACAGGTACCGGATGGTCTCGTGCGTGTCCTCGGAGTTCATTCCGCTGATCGCGACGCATCGGGCCGGTGCCGAGAGCGCGAGTGCAGTGCGGCCGGACACCGGATGTACTGCGAACAACGGATGCTCGGCAGAGGAATCGCTGTCCGACGCCACCCCGGTCACCCGATGCGTCACCGTACGCCCCGCCAGGTTCTCTTTCACTGCCGCAGGCAGGGTCTCGTACGCCGAGTACTGGTCGCTGAACTGTGTGCTGCCGCCGGCTGTCGGTACGCACACAGCTCGTAATGCCGTGTACGCGGGGGGATTCGGCACGTACGTCGTATCGACGTGGAACGTCGACTTCGGCGGCGTGGTGCGGCCGATGTTGCTGACGACGTTCAGGTCGGGAAATCCCGGGACCGGAGTCTCACCCTCGGTGAACATGAGATCACCGAACCGGCGAAGGAACTCGATGAAGCGTCGGTCGTCCATCGGTTGGTCACGCAGGATCAGTACACCGTATTCGGCCAGCTGCGTTCGCATGTCGTCGACCGAAGCCGAGTCCAGATCCAGACTGCGAATCTCCATTCCCAGCGTCATGATGCCAACTCCTTCACCGACAGTTCCCGGAGCGAGTGCGCGAACAGGCGGTCGATCGTGATGTCCGCTGCCGCGGCCATCACCGCAAGCACACTCGAGGGTGAGTACGAGCAGTAGAGACCGGCTTCGAGGAACCAGGGTTCCCCGTCGGGATCGATGCGGAAATCGAACAGCCCGTAGTGCCGGCAGCCGAGCGCTCGATAGCACGATCGTGCTGCCGCCCAGACCTTCTCGGTGATCGGATCAGAGGTGTCGACTATCCACGCTTTGGTCTGCTGTTTCGCGACCAGGTACAGATCCCCGTCCGCGGTCCGATTCAACTTGTCGGCACTCGTGCGCACGGAGTCGACGGCGTACTCCTCCAGGGGAAGACACACCAGCTCGCCGTCCACCGCGATGATGCCGCAGCGAACCTCGCGTCCGAGCGGGATATACGATTCCACCAGTGCGGCAGACGAATACGCCAGCGCGTCGCGGATTGCGGAGGCCACAGAGTCGTTGTCCTCGACGAGCGTGACTCCCATCGAGTTGTCCGAGTCGACGGGCTTGACGACGACGGGTAATTCGAGATCGACTGTGCCGCCACTGCGTACCACCACGCCGGCCGGGACGGCGACTCCGGCAGCAGCGACGACGGCACGGGCCAGCGCTTTGTCCGCCGTCATGGCCATGACATCCGGGGTGTTGCCCACGTACGGGACATCCATGAGATCGAACAGGCTGCGGTAGGTCGTCATGCCGGGCAGGCAGAACATCTGCGGCACCATGACGTCGAAGTGCCACGCAGACATGACCTCCACCGCCTGAGCCAAGGACATCTGCGGTGCCGCAGCCACACTGGCGGAGTCGATCCCGCCGGGAAAGCTCCACAGCCCACCCGGGGAGACGAAAGCCACCTCGAGTTCGTACGCGGGATCGTCTCCGAGCGCGTCGAGGAAGCCCCCCGCGTACACCCGAGACAGATCGCAGTGGAACTCGTCCACCGAAGATCCGACGAGTACCAGGACCGACAGTGCCATCAGTCGCCTCCGTTCTCCACGAGCTTGCCGATGTTGAAGTCGATACGAGACCAGCCGCGACGCGCCGCGAGATTGCGCAACAGCAGGGATGGAATCTGTAGGTGATGCACCAGCAGGTACGGCAGCGGGTCCCAGCCGGTCAGGATTGCGTCCTTGCCGCGAAAGATGGTGCGGAGCCGAGATGCTCGATTGCCCTCGGTGATCAGACGCCACAGCTCGTGGTAGATCCAGTACGTCGGCCGGGCCGTCGGACGCGGCACGATCATCGGATGATCGTCGTCGAGGTACGCCGCGGCCAGATCGGGATGGTCGTAGAACATCGTGATGGCCGAATGGGTGCGCGGGTTGCATTCGATGGCGTAGACCCGGCCGTCGGCAGCGGACTCGATGAAGTCGAACGACAGCTGCCCGGTGGTATCGAGCGAGGAGACGAATGTGTGTACCCAGCTGAGGATTTCGGGCTTGTCGATCATGTCGTAGTTGACCTGGAAGGCAGACGACACGCAGCAGCCGTACACCTGAAGGCGACCTTCGCGCACCGTGCCGTGTGTGCAGTACTCCTGTCCGGCGATGAATTCCTGCAGGATCCACGGGTCGTCCTCGGTGATGTGCAGGCTCCGGGCGAACGAGGAGTTGCGCTCGGGCGTGTGCGCCGACAACCGCGTCAGATCCATTCGGCCGACCGGGTTGTACGAGATTCGCTTGAGGATGTACTCACGACCCGGCGCAAACTCGAACTCGTCGATCTGGGCGGGGTCGGTGATGCGTCGGAAGTCGGGAACACGCAGTCCCAATGACGCTGCGTGCTCGGAGAATCGGGACTTGTCGTCCACCATTCGCACGACGTCCGCGTCGCCGTGGATCACCTCGCAGTGCGCATCGAGGAGCATACGTGCGTCCGCGTCGTGAATGCTCGCGGCCGGGCTTGCGACGGGCACGAAGACGTCGACCCCTTCGCGGCGAACGATGTCCAGCAGGGCCTCCGCGTATCCCGGATCACCCGGATCGGGAATGCAATGGAAGCGATCGACAGCGCGAGAAAAACGATGTCCGGTCCAGCGGTACTTCGCCGACTCCACCAGGATCACCCGATGCCCGGCGAGATGGAAGGATCGGGCGAGTTGCAGGGCCTTGGTCATCTTTCCGCCACTGATCAGAATCGTTCTGGGTGAACGGGTTCGATGGGTGGCGGGCCGGGTACCGCGCAGCGCCGCCACCCCCACCACCGCAAGATCGAGGGGAAGGGTGGCCGTGAGGCCGATCAGTGCTGCAACGGTGCGGATCATGTGCGCCGGATCAGCGTCACGCCGTCGCGCAGAGGAATCAGAACCTGTTCCACGCGAGGGTCGTCGGCGACGTAGTCGTTGAATTCGGCGATAGCCCGGCCGTTCTCGCTCGGCTGTGCAGCGTAGGGCTGCCCCTGCAGCAAAGTGTTGTCGACGGCGATCACGGCACCGTCGGAGAGCAGATCGCTCTCGAGCAGATACTCCACGTAGGCGCGATATCCGGTCTTGTCGGCGTCGATGAACACCAGGTCGAACGTCCCGTCCAGTCCGCGCAAGGTGTCGAGCGCAGGACCCACCTGCACCGTGATGGCAGATCCTGCAGTCGATTCCGCGAAGCAGGACTGCGCGAACTCGGCCACGTACGGATCCACCTCGCAGGCGACGACCTCGCCGCCTGCGGGCAGCGCCTCGGCCATCGCCAGCGCCGAGTAACCGGTGAACATGCCGATCTCGAGCACCCGCGTCGCCCGGGTCATGTGTACGAGGAACGCCAGGAAGCGTCCCTCCACATGGCCGGAGAGCATTTCCATCTCCAGGGGCCCGGAACCGGAGACCACGTCACGTGATCTCCAGTCCGCAGAGCGGGTCCGCGACGCCAACGTGGCCAGAGCCGCAGATTCGGAGGTGGTGCAGGTGTCGAGATACGGGTCGAGTCCCGCCGCGAGATCGCGGGCCCGATGCACACGGGTGGTCAGCTCGTCGGTCACCCCGGCGTCGAGTAGCGCGGCAATCTCGCCGAGCTCGCGGGCCAGGATTGTCGTCGGGGTGACCGGTCGCGGCTGCGCAGTCACGGCGTCGGTGCGGTGAACATGTCGAGGCCTTCGCCGGCGCGTGGAAAGTCGAGGCAGATCTTCTTGTGCAAGGTCAGCACATCGGCCAGCTCGTTCGCGTCCAGGTCGTTGAGGAAACGGCAGGTGCCGATCGGGTCGGGTACTGCGGCACGCAGAATTCCGTCACGGGTCTTGAGGATCGATGCCGTTGCCTCCGAGAGCAACTCGGGTGTCAGGTAGGGGCTGTCGAGCGCCAGTCCGATGCTGCTCATGACGCCCAGCACTCGATCACGGTCGGCACTGGACAGATGGCCTCTCTGTTCGGCGACAGTCGTCGACAGTGCCATGTCGATATTGATGGCATGACCGTGGAAGAACGGAGCGGGCGGCGTCAGCTCGAGCGTCGGGCTCCACGTGTGGCCGAAGGCGATGACGCGATCGAGGTCGATCTCGTGCAGGTTGGGAGCCTCGAGCTCGAGCATCGTCGCAATGGCCGAGTACGTCAAACGATCTGCCACCGAACGTAATTCGGGTGTCCCGTCGAGGTGGCCGAAGCGAGTACGCAGCAGTTCCGGGCCGTACTGCTCCAGCGTCTCGAAGATTTCCAGGTTGCCGACGACGGAGATCTTGATCAGCTCCGCCATCCCGTTGCGCACCTGGTCCTCGGGCAGCGTGCCGAGGAACGAGAAGTCGAGAAGCACCTTCTGTGATGCGTGGTACGCACCGAGCCGGTTCTTGTGCTTGCCGTAGTTCACGGCAACCTTGATCGACACGCTCGCGTCGATCAGGCCGATCAACGTGGTCGGAATGCGGATGTACGGGGTGTTGCGTCGGTAGCTGGCGCATGCGAAACCTGCTACGTCCGTGGTCAATCCACCACCGACCACCAGGACCGGCTCGGTGCGGACCAGGCCGAAGGCGTCGAATTCACCGACGATGCGCTCGAAGGTCTCCAGCGACTTCGCGGTTTCCCTGATCTGTACCGGGACCACCGTCAGCGCGATGTCGTAATGATCGAAGTACGCGCGGATTCGGTCCCCGTAGATCTCGTGGACCGACTCGTCGACGACCATCAGCGCGCGTCCGTACGGACGGTAGCTGTCGGCCAATTCGGTGTTCTCGAGGGCGAAGACACCGTCGACGTAAATCAAGTCGTACTCGATGCGCTCGTATCCCTCGACGCGAAACGACCTGTCCCCGGCAACTACCTGGGCCTGAAGATTGCTCACAATTACTCCTGGGGTGGATGAAGGGTCAGGCTGAGATCAGAGCGCGCACGCGCTCGGGATCGAGTGCATCGACGGTGTCGGTGGCCGAGCCGAACTCGGTGCCTGCAGTGTTCTCGTTCGGGAATGCGACGCACGTGATGCCTGCGGCTGCTGCCGCCGCCGCGCCGCCGGCGTTGTCCTCGATGGCCACACTGTCGGATGCGTTCTCGCCCAACGTCTTCAAAGCGAACTCGTAGGACGCGGGATCGGGCTTGCCTGCGTCCACCGAGGATGCGTCGACGATGACGTCGAAGGAGTCGGCGGTGAGCTCCGGGCTCAGGGCCGCCAGTAATGCATCGATGTTGTCGCGGGACGTGGTGGTCACGAAGCCCACCTTGATGCCGTTCGCCTTGGCGGAGTCGATCGTATCGGCAACGCCGGGACGCGTTTTCACGTCGGATTCGCCGATCAACCGTTGGAAGATCTCCGATTTGGTGGCGTGCACTGCGGCCGCGTCGACCTCGGTGCCCGTATCGGACGCATATTCGCTGATCCGGTCGGCACCACCGTTCGACCCGAGCATGGAACGGTAGTCCTCACGAGACCAGTTCCAGTTCAGATCGTGGGCTGCGAAGGCCTCGTTGAACGAGCGACGTTGCAGTTCGGATGTGTCGACGAGCGTGCTGATCGAGCCGAACAGAATTGCGGACATGGGTGCCTTTCGGAGCGAGAGACGTTGTACCAGTCAATGTCTCGGCATGCGCGATGGGTGAGTTGGTTCGGGGGGTATGCCCCATCGGCACCGAACGGGAAACCTTCGAATTTCTACGGTGCGGCGGGCGGTCCGTGCCGATGGACGGGTGCGGCCAGTACCGTGGGTGTGGAGCGTCCACGCAGCGTCACGGAGCCACCTGTTTTCCAGTGCTTCCTCTCGCCCGCGGTTGCGTGATCGAGCACGACCGACGACGTGAGCACATCGGTGTTCGGGTCGTCTTTCGCGAGATCGGTGAGCCGGGCCGCTTGATTGACGGTGTCACCGATGACGGTGTACTCGAAGCGGGATTCGGCTCCGATGTTGCCTGCGATGACCGGCCCGTACGTCACGCCGATGCCGATTTCGAAGCCGCCGTCGGAGGCGAGGGCGACGGCCAGGGTGCGTGCGGTGCGCAGTGCCGCCGTGGCGGGATCGGGGTGATCGACCGGAGCGCCGAAGATCAGCAATGCGGCATCGCCCTCGAACTTGTTGACGAAGCCGCCGTTACGTTCGCCGTGTTCGACTACCACTGCGAAGAACCGATTGAGAATATCGACCACTGCCTCCGCGGTCTCTCGCTCGGCCATTGCCGTCGAACCCACCAGGTCGATGAACAGCACGGCGACCGTCCGGTTCTCGCCGCCGAGGCGCGGAGCACTCGCCAATGCCCGCTGCGCCACGTCGTGGCCCACGTGCCTGCCGAACAGAGAACGCAGTCGCTCGCGCTCGTCGAGACCGACCACCATCTTGTTGAACCCGTTCTGCAAACGGCCGATCTCGGAAGCGTCGTAGACGTCGACGCGGGTGTCCGTCGCCCCGGCTTCGACGCGTTGCATGGCGGAGCTGACCTGCTGTAGCGGGTCCGATACGGAACGTCCGACCAGAAACATGCCGCCGAATCCGACGACCAGGGCGATAGCGGACAGCGACACCATCGCGGGAGACAGGTCGACCTCGGGTGGGATGACGGTGTCGATCAATCTGCCGAGCCCGATGAGACCGAGACCCAGAATGGGGATGGCCGTGCTCAATACCCAGATGAGGACGACACGCAGCTTGACGCCGAGCGCGACCGTGTCGGTGACCTCACTGACGTCCATCACCGCGGCGGTGACCGGCCTGAGCGTTCGTTCGGCAACCAGATAGCCCAACGAGCAGGTCGCCAACCCGCCGAAGCTGACCGCGATGGCGACGATGATCGACAACGCTGCGCCTGCCGACGCATTGACCGCCACGAACACGGCGACACCAAGGGCCCACAGCAGAACGTGGACACCGAGCTGACGCAGCGGCAGTCGCACGATGGCGATCGCGGTGTCCTCCGACGGCGTACCGCCGGTATGCAGCCACAGCACGAGCGGCTTGGCGACGCGGAGTCCGAGCACGATCCCGATGCCGATCGCGACCGGCAGATACACGAAGAACGCCAGGTAGTTGCGATCGGACAGGATCTCCTCGGAGCCGACCGGCAGCGGCAGGATGAAGCGGGCCAGCACGAACACGATGACTGCGCCGATGGCGTTGGCCGAGACCATGCCTGCCGCATAGAGCCGCATCGGGGTGCGGTCGAGGGCGGCGCGTAGAGCTGCGGTCACCGGTGAATCTCCGTTCTGTGGTCGCTCGAACTCTAGGGGCCAGAAAAAGAATCGGAGAGATTTCGCCCGAGCGACTATCTGTGTCGGCAAGTACCTGGTAATCTCCGTAACAGCTAATCACTCCTGTTCGACGATGAAAGGAACGACGGCGATGACCAGCACACTCTCCAGGAACGACGTTCTCGAGCCCGAGGATGTTTCGGCGCGTTTGCTCGATTCAGCCGCCCAGCTCTCGTACGACCCGGCCGAGGAGGTCGACTGGGAGGCCGATCTCGATCCCTCCCTCTACGGCCTCAACCCGGAGTGGAGCACCCTCTACGGCACGAAGTTGTGGGACGAGATGAGCGAGGAGCAGCGCATCACGCTCACTCGCCACGAGGTCTGCTCGATCATGAGCACCGGCATCTGGTTCGAGATGATCCTGCAGCAGATGGTTCTGCGCGATCAGTACTGCAAGGACTCCTCGAACTCGGACTTCCAGTTCGCGCTCACCGAGATCGCGGACGAGTGCCGTCACTCGATCATGTTCGCTCGCGCCTGCCAGAAGATGGGCATCAAGGCCTACCTGCCTCGTCGATCGAGCATCGAACTCGGCCGTGGCTTCAAGGCTCTTGCATCGGCCGAGGTGGCCTACGGCGGCATTCTCGTCGCCGAAGAAGTTCTCGACGTCATGCAGCGCGACTGGATGCGCGGCGAGAACGTGTTGCCGCTCGTGCGCACCACCAGCAAGATCCACGTCGTCGAGGAATCGCGACACATGACCTTCGCGCGCGCACAGATGCGTGAAGACATCGAGGGGAAGAGCCCGGCTCGCCGTAAGGCCAGCGCGTTGGTCGTCGCGATCGCTGCCCGCCTGATCGTGTCGAACATGGTCAACAAGGAGGTCTACGCAGCTGCGGGCCTCGATGTCGACCGCGCCGTGAAAGAAGCGAAGAACAACGCTCATCACCACACGATGATGCGCACCTCGAGCGAGCATCTGATGGCATTTCTCCTCGACTGCGGTTTGGTCACCAAGCCGGCCGAGATGATCTACCGTCGTCTGCACATGCTCTGACCACTCTTTTCGAGGCCGTGAAGGACATCTGAGAAACCCATGCCGTTCGCGAT
The DNA here is from genome assembly GCF_002258735.1 of Rhodococcus sp. WWJCD1. NCBI lineage: Bacteria > Bacillati > Actinomycetota > Actinomycetes > Mycobacteriales > Nocardiaceae > Rhodococcus > Rhodococcus sp. WWJCD1. The sequence continues at coordinate 157,477 of NZ_NOXY01000008.1, read as the reverse complement.
CACGCAGAACTGTTGCAACGACGCATCCTGCCTGTCGGTGTGCCCGGTCAACTGCATTCATCCCACGCCCGACGAGCCGGATTTCGGTAAGACCGAGCTGCTCTACATCGATCCGCGCTCGTGCATCGACTGCGGGGCCTGCGCGGACGCGTGCCCGGTGGACGCGATCACGCGCGTGTCCCGCTTGACGCCGGATCAGCAGATCTACGCCGACATCAATGCCGACTACTACCGCGACAAGCCTGCAGTAGCGGAGTGGGGTGAGCCCAAATTTCCGGTGTCGACGGTCAACGAACTGCCGCCGGTCAGCATCGCCATCGTCGGGACCGGACCGGCCGCCTGCTACACGGCGCAAGCCCTGTTGCGGGTGCCGGGCACCAGGATCACGTTCTACGACCGATTGCACACCGCGGGTGGTCTCGCGCGCTACGGCGTCGCTCCCGATCACCTCGGCACCCGCCGCATCAGTGAGCACTTCCGGGGGATTTTCGCGCATCCTCGGGTCACGATGAAGCTCGGCGTCGAGGTCGGTAAGGACGTCGATCACGTGGAGTTGGCTCGAAAGTTCGACTCCGTCGTTTACGCCGTCGGTGCCGACAAGGACCGAGCGCTCGACATCCCCGGTATCGATCTCGACAATTCCGTCAGCGCACGCACCCTGGTCGGCTGGTACACCGGGCATCCCGACGTCCCGGCCGACGCGATCGACCTCACCGGCGTCGAGCGGGTGACCGTCATCGGAAACGGGAACGTCGCACTCGATGCAGCGCGCATCCTCACCGCAGACCCGGATCGGCTCGACGGTACCGAGATCGCTCCGCATGCACTGGCCGAATTGCGTCGACACCGCGTCACCGAGGTCGTTGTTCTCGCGCGCCGTGGCCCCGAGTTCGCGGCCTTCACGCGTTCCGAGTGCAAGGCGTTGGTCGATCGACCGGACGTCGACGTGGTGGTGGCAGGACCGGACGGAATTGTCGACGCTATCGATCGATTGCCGCTGTCTGCCTCGGCGTCGGCGCTGGCCGGGGCCGAGCGCGTCGATCTCGGCTCGCGTGCTCGAGGGCGTCGCATCGTCTTCGCGTTCGGGCGGGCACCATCCGCCCTGCACGGAAACGGCTCGGTGGAGTCCATCGAGGTGGGGGTGGGTGAACACGCGGTCACTCTGTCGACGGAGCTGGTTCTGCTCGCGATCGGTTATCGCGGAACTCCGTCGCCGGGCGTCCCGTTCGACGACATCACCGGCACCATTCGCAACGACGGCGGACGGATCACCGCTGCCGACGGCACTCCGGTTCCGGGCAGCTATGTGGTCGGATGGGCCAAACGAGGTGCCACGGGCGGCATCGGCGACAACAAGATCGACGCGGAGGAAACGGCCGAGGCCTTGCTCGCGGACGTCCCGACGCGAGGCCCGGCTCGTCCGCTCGGCTGGTATGGCAAAGTGAGCGCCGCTCTCGGTGATCGAGTCTCGCGAGCGCGCTGACCGGCGGTAACTCCGTGTTCTGTTCACTTTGTGTAGCAGTCTGATTCGAGTCTGCGCGATTCGTACGCACGGCGAGCTTCTCGGAGTTACCGTTGAGTATGGCTGAACGGGGGGCCAAGCCCCAGGTTTCTTTTGTAAGACGGACGATGCTGCGCGCAGTCCGATCGTTGTTCAATCCGCTCCGGCCTGACGACTACCTGTCGATGATCAATCCGCTGTGGACCACTCGCGAACTTCGGGGGAAGGTCGAGCGGGTGGTTCCCGAGGGGTCGGAGGCCGTCTCGGTGTACATCCGTCCGGGTTTCGAGTGGCAGGGCCACACGCCCGGGCAGTACGTCCGACTCGGAGTACTCATCGACGGTCGGTACCACTGGCGGGCGTACTCGCTGACATCCGATCCCGACCCTGTCGACGGTCTCGTCAGCGTCAGCCCCAAGCTGGTGCCGTCGGGCACGGTCTCGCCGTATCTGGTGGGCACCATCAGGACCGGCGATATCGTGCGCCTCAGCGAGGTGGAGGGTGAATTCACTCTGCCGAGTCCGGTTCCGGACAAGATGGTGTTCATCAGCGCAGGCAGCGGCATCACGCCGATCATCAGCATGTTGCGCGCCCTCGACCATCACGACCAGGTCCGTGACGTGGTTGTGGTGCACTCGGTGCACAACCGTGAACAGTTGATGTTCGCGGACACGCTGGAGGAATTGGAAGCCAAGCACGACGGGCTGACGGTGAAGCTACGCATCACCAGTGACGAAGGTCGGATGAAGGCGTCGGAACTGGACGAACTGGTCCCGGATTGGCGTGAGCGGGAGTCGTTCTGCTCCGGTCCGGGCGAACATCTGGACGATCTGCGCTCGTACTGGAAGGACCAGGGAGAGTCGGATCGATTCCATTACGAAAGTTTTCAGCCGGTCATCGGCGGCGGAGACGACGCTGGTGAGGGCGGCACCGTCAAGTTCCTCAACAGCAAGAAGGACGTCGAATGCGACGGTGCCACAACGATTCTCGCCGCGGGTGAGGAAGCCGGACTGGATCTGACGTTCGGCTGCCGCATCGGCATCTGCCACACCTGCGTAGGTACCCTGAAGAAGGGGCGTTTACGTGACCTACGTAACGGGGATATCTCCGAACCTACGGGGCAAGCGGTTCGGATCTGTGTCAACACCGCTGAGGGCGACATCGAAATCGAACTCTGATCTTCCATTCGAACAGGGGAATGTATGTCTATCGACGAAACCACGAGGCGCGTCACCGACACCGATGAGCCGGTGAACCCGCTGGCGCACCTGAGCGACGAGACGATCGCCGAACTCGCCAAGGAGTTCGACGCCATTCACGACGAGGTGTACGCCAGCCTCGGTGACAAGGACCGGAAGTACATCACATCGGTGATCGCAGCCCAACGTCAGCTGCTGGTCGCCGGCCGCGTGCTGTTGCTCGGTTCCACCAGCAAGCCCGCGTGGCTGGCCGGTACCGCATGCCTCGGGATCGCAAAGATCCTCGAGAACATGGAGATCGGCCACAACGTCATGCACGGCCAGTGGGACTGGATGAACGATCCGGAAATCCACTCGTCGGTGTGGGACTGGGATACCGCGTCCACCGCCAACTCGTGGAAGCACTCGCACAACTACGTGCACCACACGTACACGAACATTCGCGGCAAGGACAAGGATCTCGGTTACGAGATCATGCGTATCGACCCACGTCAGAAGTGGAGTCCCGTCTACCTGGCCCAGCCGTTCTACAACGTTCTGCTGATGGCCTTCTTCGAGTGGGGCGTCGCTCTGCACGACCTCGACATCGAGGCGATTCGCCGCGGTGAGAAGCCGGTCAAGGAACTCGTCGAGGACCTCAAGGGCATCGGCGTCAAGGCTCGTAAGCAGTTCGTCAAGGACTACGTGGGCTGGCCGCTGATCAGTGCCGGAGCATTCGCGTTGGCTCAGCTCGCCTCGGGCGGTCGTTTGCCGGAGAGCAAGAGGTCTCGGCTGGCGTCCAAGCTGCGTGGGTCAGCTCGGTTCGGCAAGAATCGTAGGACCGCGGCGCTGCTGGACAGTCGGCTCAGCGGTGTCGAGAGCACGTTCCTCTCGACGGTGGCCGCCAACTTCACCGCCAACATCATCCGCAACGTCTGGTCGAACGCAATCATCTTCTGCGGTCACTTCCCGGATCAGGCCTACACCTTCAGCCAGGAAGAGGTCGAGAACGAGACCCGCGGTGGCTGGTACGTCCGTCAGTTGGTCGGAGCCGCGAACATCGACGGCGGACCACTGTTCCACCTGATGAGCGGCAACCTGAGCTACCAGGTGGAACACCACCTGTACCCGGATATGCCCAGCACTCGGTACTCGGACGTCGCGCCGAAGATCAAGGACATCTGCGAGCGCTACGAATTGCCCTACAACACCGGACCGTTCTTCCAGCAGTGGGGCATGGTCCAGCGGACCATCGCGCGATTGGCCTTCCCCGGTGGCAAGGTTCGGCCGAAGCCGGGCCCCTACCGGCCCGAGGAGAGCTGGCGTCGCAAGTTCGCCGAGGGTGCCACCAAGGACAGCGAGGCCGCCAAGACTCGCGGTCGCGTGCCGGCAGAGCATCCTGCGGCGGGACCGGAACACAACTCCGGCGGGGTCGATGTTCAGCCGCCGCCCCGTGGCGACGACTGAGTTTCGTCCGTAGAGAGCCGATAAGAACCGCGGCCACCCGATCACCGGGTGGCCGCGGTTCTTCGATGTTGGCGGTCGGGTTGTGGGCCCTCACGCCATGTCGACATCCTTGGTCTCGATCAATCGCTTGGTGCAGACCAGACTCAGCACCGACAGCAGGGCCAGCATCACGCCGATCGAGATGCTGCCGAACGCGGCCGTGAGCGGTGCGGCAAGCATCGGCGGAATCGCGCCACCGAGAACTCCGGCGAGATTGTAACCCAAACCTGCTCCGGTATAACGGAATCGAGTCTCAAACAGTTCCGGGAGGAGTGCGCCGGTCGGTCCGTATGCAACGCCGAAGATCGCGAGCGTCACGCACATACCGATCACGAACGCTTCCGGTGAGCCCGTGTCGAGCAACGGGAACAGCGCTATCGACCACGGCACCGCGACGATGCACGCCGCCATGATCACTCGCCGCCGCCCGACGCGATCGGAGTAGGTCGCCGAGAGCGCGATCGCGACTCCGAAGATTACCGCAGCGCCTATCCCGGTGACCAACACGAACGGACGGTCGAACCCGAGGGTCTTGGTGCCGTAGCTCGTCAGGTAGGCGGTCCCCATGTAGAAGAATGCGAAGAGTGACGCCAATGCACCTGCAGCGGTGATGATTTCGCGCTTCTGGATACGCCACGCGTCGAATATCGGCAGCTTGGTCGGTGCCGATGTCGCCGGAGCTTGCTCCTCGGCGAGCTTGTTGGCCCGAAAGACCGGGGTTTCCTCGATGGCCAACCGCATGTAGAGGCCGATGAGTACCAGGACGGCGCTGAGCAGGAACGGGATTCGCCAACCGTAGTTCAGAAACGTCTCGTTGGTATCGCCCAGTAGCAGTCCCGTCGCCAGGAACGTCGCGCTCGAGAAGATGAAGGCGGCCGATGGTCCCAGTTGGGGGAACATCGCATAGAAGCCGCGCTTGCCCGGCGGTGCGTACTCGGCCGTCAGCAATGTCGCGCCGGCCCATTCACCGCCGACGGCAAACCCTTGCCCGAACCGGAGCAGCACCAAGATGATCGGAGCAGCCACGCCGATCGTTTCGGCACCGGGCAGCAGGCCGATGGCGAACGTGGATACTCCCATCAGCAGCAGCGTCGAGATCAACGTCTTCTTGCGACCGATGCGGTCGCCGAAGTGTCCGAACAGCACGGCACCGACGGGCCTGGCGATGAACGCGACTGCGAACGTCGCGAACGAGGCCACGGTGCCGGCCGTGTTGCCGAGCGCTGGGAAGAAGATGGTCGGGAAAACCAATGCGGCAGCGGTTCCATAGATGAAGAAGTCATAGAACTCGATCGTCGTACCGATTCCACTGGCGACAGCGACCCGTCTGACACTGGTCTTGGACTGCACCGCCGGTCTGGTCGGCGTCGAGACACCCGGATCTCCGGGCGAGACAGCGGTCATGGTTCCTCCGTTTTGTCGGGTATCGGGCGAATGTGCGATACCGAATGCGACGAACGGTAGTGATCCGGGTCACCCGCGGAATACCCCCGGATGGGGGGAACGGCGACCACCTCTCTCCGACCTACTGCCAGTGGGCAGTCTCGACGGCGGCGCGGTAGGTGTTCTCGAGGAAGGCGAGCAGCAGCGCATCGGGGTCCTCGGCGGTGCGCACGGCCTCGTAGGGGAGGACGTACTCGCCGAGATCGCGATCGAAGTACGCGGGAGCAGTGACGGCCGGATGGCTGTCGTAGCCGTCCGGATTCGGGTAGGCGTAGGCGTAGAACGCGCCCTCCGCTGCCCCGCCCGGCCAGAAGCCGGCGCTCGAGACCTCGTCGCTGTAGGCCTCGTGCATCACCCAGTCCGGACAGTTGGGAACACCACCGGGATGCTGTGGGGCAGACCTACCCGAGAAGCGCGTGACGGCGAGATCGAAAGCGCCCCAGAAGAAATGGACGGGGCTGGACTTGCCGCGAAAGTCGGCGCGAAACTCGGAGAACACGCGATGTGCGCTGACGAGGGCACGCCAGAACCTCTCCATCGCCTCCGAGTCGTAGGAGGCGTGTTCGACGTCCTCCGCGAACGGGGTGGCGTGCGGCAGTTCGACAGGCTTTCCCACGATCGTCGCGTCGACCCCGAGTTGCGTGAGCAGGTCGGTGTATTCGGCGAAGAAGTCTGCGACGGTGCGGGGTTCGAGCTTCATGGTCCGGCTCTGACCATCGGTGGTGGCCAGTACCAGTCGGTGGGCGAGGAAGTCGAAACGAATTTCGAGCCCGCGGTCGCCTAGTGGGATCAGCGATGTCGTCAGTCCGGATGCATCGACGTACAGCGCGACTCCCCACCAATGGTTGAGTGCCGGCGACAGTGCCATTCGGGTCTTGCCGACGATCTGGGTCCATAGATGCACCGTGTCGCGAGTGTCGGACCAGCTCTCGATCGGAAGTTCCGGCCACGCGTCGTACGAAGTTGTCATGCGTCGATGATGCACACACAGCCGGGGGGAAGGCCATAGCTGTGCTACCTCAGGCGAGCCTCAGGATTCGCCGGTACCGTCTGATCCCAGGGGCGAGGCGCGTGTGGCAGCGGTCAGGGAAGAAGAGGTGATCGGCATGTCCACAGACCACAACCGGGATGTGTTCGACAATGCTCGGGTAGCCGCAGCCTATGAGGAGTACGCCGGCCCCACCGATGGATTTCTCGACCGTGGGGAAGCGGCGGCGCTGGTTGCTGCGGCCTCGGTTGCGCGCGGAACACCGGTGCTGGACGTCGGCGTCGGCAGTGGGCGAACCACGGCTCTGCTCCGACTCGTGAGCGATCGCTATGTAGCGATCGATTACGCGCCCAACATGATCGATGCGTTCCGTCGAAATTTCCCGGACCTGCAGGCGCATGTGGCCGATGCGCGCAGTCTGACGGCTTTCGTCGACGGCCAGTTCGGCCTGATCGTGTTCAGCAACAACGGAATAGACACCGTCACCCACCAGGAGCGGGGCCGGGTACTCGCAGAATTCTGTCGCCTGCTGGCCGATCCCGGAGTGTTGGTGTTCTCCACCCTCAACCGCAACGGACCGTCGTTCGGAGAGAAGCCGTTTCAACTGAGCAGGCCTACGCAGCGATTCAGTTTCTCGCCGAAACGGGCAGTGACGGCAATCGGGCGGAGGCTGCTCGATCCTGCCGGTGTCGTTCGCAGCGTCCGTAATTGGTGGTCGGCCAGATCCCGCGTCGACGATCGTGGATCCTGGGCCGTCGCTCCGCTCGCTGCACACGATTTCGCGCCGTTCATGCACTTCACCACTTTGTCGGACGTGCGGTCGCTGGTGTCGGGTGCCGGTTTCACGATCGTGGAGATCTTCGCCGACGACGGTTCGATCGTGGCGGCCGATACCGAGACGAGCTCGGCCGACAACTTCACGATCGTCGCGCGCAAGTAAGCCGTCAGCTCAGCCGCTCGAGCGCCTCGGTCATCTTCTCCACGGTGTCCGGCGCGACCTTCGCCTCGAAACCCGCCTTCAGGAACGGACCGGCAACCTTTGCGACACCGTTGAACTCGACCTGCGCGTGGTAGTCGATCCGAGTCGATCCGTCACCTTCTGCCGTCAGCGTGATGTCGTCGACGCTGGTGGCCGTCTTGTTCTCGCCTTCGAGCACGATGTGATCAGGCTCGTCCGTGACCAGGGTGTAGGTCAACTCCGTGGTGATACCGAACAGCTTCGAGACGTTGTGCCACTGCGTTCCGACGGCGACCGGCCCGTCCGAAATCTGTGTGCAGCTCTGGGTTCCGGGATCCCACGACGGCGCATTGGAAAAGTCGCGAAGAAATGCGGCCGCCTTCTCGATCGAAACAGCGACGGTGAAGGTGCGGGTGACGTCGACCATGAGAGTTCTTTCCTGTCGTTGGGGGTCAGTCTTCGAGCGGGACGCCGAGGTGGTCGGCAAGCCGGCGCATGGTGCCGACGATCTGGTCCTCGGTCACCCGAGGAAACCCGGCCATCTTGCGGAACTCCGGGTCGGTGACGCGCGACCAGTCGTACACCTGCGTCAGCGCGGTCCGGTCGTCGGCGACCTCCTCGAGCTCCCAGGACCACCGCGTGCCACGAGGTTCCATGCCCTGGCGATTGGGAATCCAACCGATGCGTCGGTCCTGCTCGAACACGAACAAGGTGTTCTCCATGACGTACTCGCCCAGTTCCGGCTGGTACATATCCATCGCGAAGGTGTCGCCCACCGCGCGCAGAGGCGTCGGGTCGATCGCGCCGCGCAGCATCTCCGAGCCGTCGACCGCGGCCTGGACCTCGGGATTGGCGAGCGCAGTGAACACGGAGGCGGGGGGAGCGTCGATCACGCGCCGGACGGTCAACTCGTCGGTCATGGACACGCCTTTCAGTTGTTTATGCCGGCTACGGAGTTACCCCCGTCTGCGGGGAAAGAAACTCCGATCGCCGTTTTTGCCTCCCCGTCTGTTTTGCATCGCAGTGGACACAACGACGAAACACGACCGCCACGTCGCGTTCGTACAGTCGCCGGGTCGGACTCCGCAAAATCCAGCTGTGGAGCAGCACCTTGTCAAGGGGTAGCCATGAGTGGAAATACCGTACGCCTGCAGGCGATCAAAGACGTCGAGGCGTATGTGCCGCCTGCGGTCAGCTTCGTCGGAGATGAGAAGCCGGGCGAGATCTTCGGTGAGAACGTCTTCAGCAAGGTCGTCATGCAGAAGCGTCTGCCCAAATCGGTCTTCAAGTCCGTGATGGCGACGATCGACAAGGGCAAGAAGCTCGATCCCATGGTCGCCGACGCGGTGGCGTCGGCGATGAAGGACTGGGCCCTCGAGAAGGGTGCGACGCACTACGCGCACGTCTTCTACCCGCTCACCGGGCTCACGGCCGAGAAGCACGACAGCTTCTTCGACCCCGTCGGTGACGGCAGCGCACTCGCCGAATTCGCAGGCAAGACGCTGATCCAGGGCGAGCCCGACGCGTCGAGCTTCCCCAACGGCGGTCTGCGCAACACGTTCGAGGCTCGTGGGTACACCGGCTGGGACGTCACCAGCCCGGCGTACGTCCTCGAGAACCCGAACGGCAATACCCTGTGCATCCCGACGGTGTTCGTCTCGATGACCGGTGAGGCTCTGGACCACAAGACGCCGTTGTTGCGTTCGCAGCAGGCGATGGGCGGACATGCCGAGCGCATCCTGAAGCTCTTCGGGCACGAGAACATCGAGAACATCGTCTCGTTCTGTGGTCCTGAGCAGGAGTACTTCCTCGTCGACCGGCACTTCTTCCTGGCCCGTCCCGACCTGCTCAATGCGGGTCGCACGCTGTTCGGATCGAAGCCGCCCAAGGGCCAGGAATTCGACGACCACTACTTCGGAGCCATCCCCGAGCGCGTCCTCGGCTTCATGATGGACACCGAGCGTGAGCTGTTCAAGCTCGGTATCCCGGCCAAGACTCGGCACAACGAGGTCGCTCCAGGACAGTTCGAGATCGCGCCGATGTTCGAGCGCGGCAACATCGCAGCCGATCACCAGCAGCTGTTGATGACGACGTTCAAGACGATCGCCAAGAAGCACGGTATGGAGTGTCTGTTCCACGAGAAGCCGTTCGAGGGCGTCAACGGCTCGGGTAAGCACGTCAACTTCTCGCTCGGCAACTCCGAGCTCGGATCGCTGCTCGTTCCCGGCGACAACCCGCACGACAACGCGCAGTTCCTGGTCTTCTGCGCCGCCGTCATCCGCGCGGTACACAAGTACGGTGGTCTGCTGCGCGCCTCGGTGGCGTCGGCGACCAACGATCACCGTCTCGGGGCCAACGAGGCTCCGCCCGCGATCATCTCGATCTTTCTCGGTGATCAGCTGGCAGACGTGTTCGATCAGATCGCCAAGGGTGCAGCCACGTCCTCGAAGGGCAAGGGCACCATGATGATCGGTGCCGACACCCTGCCCGTGCTGCCCACCGATCCCGGCGACCGCAACCGCACGAGCCCGTTCGCGTTCACCGGCAACAGGTTCGAGTTCCGCGCTCCCGGCTCGATGCAGACCGTCAACGGTCCGATGGTCACGATCAACACGATCATGGCCGAGGCGCTGGACTACATGGCGACCAACCTCGAAACTGCCGTCGCCGACGGCACCGACTTCGACACCGCCGTGCAGAACCTGCTCACGGAGATCATCACCGAACACGGGGCAGTGGTGTTCAACGGTGATGGTTACTCGGACAACTGGCAGGTCGAGGCGGAAGCACGCGGACTACCGAATCTGCGTACCACCCTCGACGCATTGCCGGAGTTGATCTCCGAGTCGGCAATGGAACTGTTCGAGAAGTACAAGGTGTTCAACCACCGAGAGATGCACTCGCGTTACGAGATCGGGCTCGAGCAGTACGCGTTGACGGTGTTCGTCGAAGCGCGGTTGACGCTGGAAATGGGCCAGACGTCCATCCTGCCCGCGGCGGTGCGCTACCAGACCGAACTGGCGCAGAACGTCAGCGCGCTCAAGGGTGCAGGCGTCGACGACGTGGACATGACTGCGCTGCAAGCAGTCTCGGCTCCACTGTCGGAGCTGCGCGCAGCATTGGCGACATTGAAGGGCGCGCTGGAAGCCGACCCGGGTGGCGAAGCTCTGGCCGAGGCCGTGCATGCCAAGGACGAACTGCTGCCCGCCATGGCTGCGGTCCGTTCTGCGTCGGACACACTCGAAGCAATGGTGGCCGACGATCTCTGGCCGCTGCCGACGTATCAGGAGATGCTCTACATCCTCTGAGTGCGCTCGGCAGTGGTGTGGTTGAGTGCCGACTGTGGCACTCAACCACACCACTGTTGTTTTCGGCGTGAGCAATCTCTCGGATCGGAATAGCTTCATGGATCTCGATCGTTCGAGTGATCAGTGGCAAAGACTGTGCACGCACTCGTGAGGAGAGAGATCCATGAAGTTGTTTTCCCCGTTGACCCTCGGTGACCTGAAGCTCGGTAACCGGCTGGTGATGGCCCCGCTCACGCGGGTTCGGTCCGGTAAGGACGGCGTGCCGGGTCCGATGGTGGTCGAGCACTACAAGCAGCGGGCGTCTCTGGGGCTCATCGTCAGCGAAGGCACCTACCCGAGCCACGCGGGCCAGGGCTTCCCCGGTCAGCCCGGTCTGGTGACAGACGAGCAGATCGAGGGTTGGCGCAACGTTGCCGACGCTGTACACGCCGACGGCGGACTGATCGTCGCTCAGGTGATGCATGCGGGTCGCGTGACTCACGAGGCGACGACGGGTGGCCGTGAGGTCGTCGGACCCAGTGCGATTGCTATCGACGGCGAGACTCACACGTACGAGGGCAAGAAGGCGTACCCCACCCCGCGCGCGTTGCGTGAGGACGAGCTGCCGTCGGTGATCGAGGACTTCGTGCAGGCGTCGAAGAATGCGATTGCGGCCGGCATGGACGGCGTCGAGGTTCACGGTGCCAACGGATACCTGTTGCACGAGTTCCTCTCGCCGGCATCGAACAAGCGAGACGACAAGTACGGCGGCTCGCCCGAGAACCGTGCGCGCTTCGTCGCCGAGGTCGTCGAGGCAGTGGTCGCAGCCCTGGGCGCAGGCAAGGTGGGCATTCGAATCTCACCGGCGCACAACATTCAGGATGCGCTCGAGACGGACACCGACGACGTGCGGGCCACTTATCGCGCCTTGGTCGACCGAATCGCACCGTTGGGTCTGGCGTATCTCAGTGTGCTGCACAAGGATCCGGCGGGCGAGCTGGTTCAGGATCTGCGGCAGGCCTTCGGTGGTGCCGTACTGGTTAACAGTGGCTTCGGTGAGATCACCAACCGCGACGAGGCTCTTTCGCTGCTCGACAACGGCATCGGTGACGCAGTCGTCGTCGGCCGTCCGGCGATCGCCAACCCCGATCTTGCCTACCGCTGGCGCGAGGATCTGCCCCTGAACGAGCCGGATCCGAGCACTTTCTACACCGATGGTGCCAAGGGCTACACGGATTACCCGGCGCTGCAGCACTGAGGAACGCGCTCGACGTTTGCCCATCAGATATTCACATGCCCACCGTCACAGGTGGGCATGTGAACAATCTGTGGGCGAACAGTTCGGTCGCTGCTAGAAGTCCGCTGTTTTGCGGGCGCGGATCTTGCTGACGATCGAGAACACCACGGCGATGACCATCAGCGCGTAGAGCACGATGGTGATGCCGCTGCTGACGAGGATCGACGGGTCGCCCTCGCTGACGGCCAACGCGCGTCGGAGCGATTCCTCGGCGAGCGGGCCGAGGATCACGGCGATCAACACCGGTGCGAGCGGAATCTCGTAGCGCCGCATCATGAATCCGACGATGCCGAGTCCGAGCATGAAGATCAGATCCACGATCGACGCACTCGACGCGTAGACGCCGAGGGCTGCGAACACCGAGATTCCGGCGTAGAGGTAGTTCTTCGGGATCTTCAGCAGCTGCGCCCACAGCGGTGCGAACGGCAGGTTGAGGATCAACAACACGATCATCGCCACGAACAGGCTGGCCAGCAGAGCCCAGACGATGTCGCCGCTGCGCTCGAACAACAGCGGCCCGGGCTGCATGCCGTACTGCTGGAAGGCCGCCAGCATGATCGCCGCGGTTGCCGATGTCGGCAAGCCGAGGGCAAGTAGCGCACCCATCGCCGTTCCGGCCGTGGAGTTTCCGGCCGCCTCGGGGCCCGCGACGCCTCGAATGGCACCCTTGCCGAACATCGGCTTGTCACGCTTGCGATCGAGCCTGCGCTCGGTGCCGTAGGCCAGGAAGCTCGGCACTTCGGCACCGCCTGCGGGGATCACACCGAACGGAACACCGAATGCCGTGCCGCGCAGCCAGGCCGGCAACGCATCGCGGAATTCGGCCTTGCTCAGCCACGGACGTCCCTTCGACTTGATCAAGCTGCGGTCCTCGGGCCGTCCGATCTTCGACGCAATATGGATGACCTCACCGAGGGCGAGCATCGCCACGGTGATGACGACGATGTGGATGCCGTCGAACAGGGCCGGTACCTCGAAGGTGAATCGTGAAGCGCCCGAAGGGCCGTCGATACCGATCACGGCCAAGGTCAGGCCGATCAGCAGTGCGGTCAGGCCCTTGAGAGCGGAGTCCGAGACCACCGCCGACGTCGCGATGAACGCGAACACCGCGAGCGCGAGATATTCGGCGGGTCCGAAGTTGGTCGCCAGCGCGGCAAGCGTCGGGGCGAAGAACACGACCAGGGTCGTCGCGACGATGCCGCCGATGAATGCACCGATGGCCGAGGTGGCCAAAGCCTGTGGTGCGCGGCCGTTCTTGGCCATGCGGTGACCCTCGAACGTACCTGCAATGGCCGTGCTGTTGCCTGGGGTGTTCATCAGGATGCCGGAGATCGAATCGCCGAACAGGCCGCCGAAATACACGCCGGCGAACATGATCAGTGCGGCAGTGGGGTCGAGGGTGAAGGTGACCGGCAGCAGCAGGGCCACCGCCATGGCAGAGCCGAGACCGGGCAGTACGCCCACGGCGGTGCCCAGCAACGCGCCGACGAACACCCACACCAGGTTCATCGGAGTCAGCGCGGTGCCGAACCCGTCGAGAAGATTGCTCAATGAATCCATCGGAAATTCAGCTCCGTCAGAAGATCTGGGCGAGGACGCCGCCGGGCAAGGTCAGGCCGAGGCCCGCGGAGAATGCGATCTGAATCGTGCTCGAGACCAGGAGCGCGACTGCCGCGTCGAACACGTAACGGCGACCGCCCAATCCGACCGACACACCCCAGAAGAGCAGCGCGCCGGCGAGCACCCAGCCCAGTGGGTCGAGGAGGGCGATGAACACTGCCACCGATCCGACGGTGATGGACAGCGTGCGCCAATTGCTGACGGTGCCGGTGTGCGGCACTCCGTCGTCGTCGACCCCGCGGTCGATCTCGTCGGGCTTGACCATCAGTTGGATGGTGACCAACAGGGCGACCACGAAGCAGCCGCCGGCGACGATCGCCGGAAAGACCTGTGGACCAGGGGAGGTGGCGGTGGGTGGAACCTCCATCGTGACGGTTCCGTAGACCAGAAATGCTCCGAGTGCGACGAGCAGCGCCGGAACGATCAGTCCACTGCGGCCCGTCCAGAAGGATCGGGACGTGTCCGTGTCGGTAGTCGTCGTTGTCATACCAGCCCCAACTCCTCGAGAATTCCGGTGATGCGTGCCTGCTCGACGTCGAGGAACTCTCCGAACTCGTCTCCCGTCACCACCGACTCTTTCCAGCGGTTGCGTTCGACGGCCGTCGCCCACTGCTCGGTCTCGACCATCTCGGTGACGATGTCGACGAGAGTCTGCCGGTCCTCGTCCGAGATCCCCGGCGGTGCAACGATTCCGCGCCAGTTGACGAGGTCGACGTTGTAGCCCTGTTCGATGAAGGTGTCCACGTCGAATCCCTCGAGCGGCTCGGGCGCGGCCACAGCGAGTGCACGCACGTTGCCTGCCTCGATCTGGTCACGGAAGTCGTTGAACCCACTGACCGCAACGCCGACGGTGTTCGAGAGCAGCGACGTCAGTACCTCGCCGCCACCGGAGTAGGCGATGTAATTGATTGCGGCCGGATCGATGTCGGCTTCCTGTGCCAACTGGCCCGCGACGATGTGGTCGATTCCGCCGAGTGAGCCGCCGCCGATCGGTAGTCCGCCGGGATTGGCCCGCCAGGCCTCGATCATGTCTTCGAGATTCTGGATCGGTGAATCCTTGGGGACGACGAACACCTCGAAGTCCTCGGCGAGTTTTGCGATCGGGACGGTGTCGGCCAAAGTGGTGTCGGAGTTGTTGATGGCGATGCCGCCGAGCATCACGGTGCCGGTGATCATCACGGTGGTGGGCTGGCCGCTGAGGTTCTCGAGTTGGCTCAGGCCGATGGTTCCGCCTGCCCCTGGAACGTTGACGACCTGTGCATTGTTGACGATGCCATCGCTGCGCAGTGCTTGCTGCGATTCACGGGCGACGAGGTCCCAGCCACCGCCCGCGGCGGCCGGTGCAATCAACGTGAGCTTGGCGCGGGCGTCGGAGCCGCTGGCGCTGTTGGCGGCATCGATTCCCGCGACGGTCACCGCTCCCACCACCACCAGGGCTCCGGCCGTTCGTAGCAATGTGGGCGATATCGCCATCAGAGACCTTTCGTGTGGTGTGTCACAGCGTCAGGTTAGATACAGTTTGTCCTATTAGTCCAGTTCACAACATCGAGGGCGATCTTCGATGGATTCGAGCAAGGGGAACGACCGTGTCGGTAGGCAGCGCAGTGGCAGTAGCGATGAGCAACACCCCCGAGGGGCAGGAAGCGTTGCGACGTGGTGCCGCCGAGGCCGAGCTGCGTCAGGCCGAGCTGATCGTGTTGTCCGTGGTGGACCGCGATTCCGTATCGGCAGAGGACCGCAGCGCGGCGCAAGCGGAGGTGGAGCGAACCCTCCCCGGAACGGCGACGAGCGTGCGCGTCGAACCGGACGGCGGTGACCCGGCCGGCGCACTGGTCGATCTTGTTGCCGACGTCGGTGCGGGCATGGTCGTCATCGGCTCCAAGCGTCGATCCGCAGTGGGCAAGTTCCTGATGGGAAGCACCGTTCAGCGAGTGTTGCTGGACTGCCCGGTTCCCGTCCTCGTCGTGAAGGCACCATGACGCGGTAGTATCGGACAAACTTCACATCACACGACCCCGAGGAATCATGGACAGCGATAAACCCGGGCCGGACACGGCTCCCCGCACCACAGCTACTACGTGCGAGGCGGTGTCCGGCGAATGAGCGTTCTGCTCACTCTTCTGCTCGGCCTGCTCGTCGTATTTCTCATCACCGTCGCAACCGGCTACTTCGTAGCTCAGGAATTCGCGTACATGACCGTCGACCGGTCCCGGCTCAAGGCGCGTGCCGAAGCCGGCGACGCGGTCGCAGCTCGCACGCTGACCGTCACCAAGCGCACGTCGTTCATGCTCTCGGGTGCGCAGCTGGGCATCACGGTCACCGGCCTACTGGTCGGCTACGTTGCCGAACCACTGATCGGGCAATCGTTCGGTGCCATCCTCGGCGGCGTCGGTGTTCCGACAGCAGTCGGTGTCGGACTGGGTGCCGTTCTGGCGATCACGTTCGCGACGTTCGTGCAGATGCTCTTCGGTGAACTGTTCCCCAAGAACTTCGCCATCGCCCGCCCGGAGCCGGTGGCTCGATGGCTCTCGCTCTCGACGACCATCTACCTCAAGCTCTTCGGCTGGTTGATCACCATCTTCGATCAGTCGTCGAATCTGTTGCTGAAGGCGCTGAAGATCGAACCCGTGCACGACGTGGAGCACTCGGCCAGTCCGCGCGACCTCGAGCACATCGTCTCGGACTCACGCGAGACGGGCGACCTGCCCGACGAGCTCTCGACCCTGCTCGATCGCATTCTCGACTTCCCGACCCGCAACGTCGAACATGCCATGATTCCGCGTTCACGAGCCGCAACGGTGCGCGACACCGACACGCTCGGTGAGGTGAAAGCGCTCATGGGCCAGGAACATTCGCGGTATCCCGTGCTCGACGAGGACGACGGTATCGTCGGCGTCGTGCACCTGCACGACGTGCTGGGCTCCGTCGAGCCCGATTCGACGCCGATCTCCGGACTCACCCGCGATGCACTGATTCTGCCCGAGATGCAGAGCCTGCCCGACGCGATGCGCGAGCTGCGGGCCACACGGAACCAATTGGCCTGTGTCATCGACGAATACGGCGGCCTCACCGGTGTCATCACCATCGAGGACCTGGCCGAGGAACTCGTCGGTGAAATCACCGACGAGCACGACGACGGTGTACTCGACCCGAGCCCGGTCAGCGGCGACGACGGCAGCTGGACGATGGCAGGGGAGGTGCACGTCGACGAGGTCGAGCGCGCGATCGGGGTGGATCTGCCCGACGGGGACTACGAGACCATCGCCGGATTCGCCATCGCGCATCATGGTTCGCTGCCCGACGTCGGTACCCGCATCGAGGTGGATCTTCCGCCGGACAACGCGGATCTGGCCAACGACGACGAGACTCCGATTCGATTCGTCACGATCGAGGTGCAGGAGATCGACAGTCACGTGCCGTCACTACTCACCCTGACCATCGACGAGCGGGCGACCGAGAACAACGAGAATTCGGCCGAGTCCGATATTGCAGGAGCACACCGATGAGCAACCTTTGGGTCTTTCTGGCCGTCACCATCGGTCTCATCGCTGCGAGCGCCTTCTTCGTCGCCGTCGAGTTCGCTCTGCTCGCGGCCAAGCGGCATCGCCTCGAAGATGCTGCACCGAACTCGCGATCCGCTCGGGCCGCGCTGCGCAGTTCCTCGGAGCTGACGGTGCTGCTCGCCGGATCGCAGCTCGGTATCACCGTCTGCACCCTGGCCCTCGGTGCAACGACGAAACCGGCCGTGCACTACTGGCTCACGCCGCTGTTCGAGAGCATCGGCCTGCCCTACTGGTTCGCCGACGTCCTCGGCTTCGTCCTGGCCCTGATCATCGTCACGTTCCTGCACTTGGTCGTCGGCGAGATGGCTCCGAAGTCCTGGGCTATCGCACATCCGGAGAAGTCGGCGACGATGCTCGCAATCCCCATGCGCGCGTTCATGTTTCTCACGCGTCCGGTGCTGACGGCACTGAACAACATGGCGAACTGGTGCCTGCGCAAGGTGGGCGTCGAGCCGGCCGACACCGTGGGCACCGGGCAGAACGCGGACGATCTTCGTCAGCTGGTGGAGCACTCGGTCAATGTCGGCGCTCTGGACGCGAGTTATCAGGCGCAGATCTCCGGTGCCTTGGAACTGCAGGATCTCACCGTCGGCGATCTGGTTGCCGGGAGCGGGACGCCGACCTCGGTGTCGTCGTCGGCCTCGATCGACGACGTGCGGGAGGCGTCACGCATCAGCGGGCACCTGCGCATCCTCGTCAGCGACGGGGACGTCGTCAAAGGTGTTGTGCATGTGCGAGACACGCTGACCGAACCCGAGAGTCTGGCGGAGATCACGCGTCCGGCGTACACGCTGGAGTCCACCACTCCGGTGTACGTGGCGCTCGCGTCGATGCGCGAGACCCGGCATCATCTGGCGCTGGTGGTGGATGCGTCCGTGGGGGTGGGTGACACCGCGCGGACGATCGGCGTGGTGACGCTGTCGGATGTGCTGACGCGGCTTCTGCCCGAACCCGTCTGATCCGATTCCGGCATTCGAACGAGACATCCCCGACCGGCCTACACAGCCGATCGGGGATGTCTCTGTCGTATCGAGCCCGAGTACTCAGATCGGGGCGACGACCAACAGGTGTGCCCAGTACGACGCGACGTCGTGGCCGAGCTGGGGGAGCAGCACGTCGTAGAGCAGGTAGGACATCATTGCCGTCGAACTCCTTGTTCAGCGGGTCGTTGCCGACTCGCATACCGAGACTTGTAGGTCATTGAGACTGTAGATGACCCGGCCTTCGGTGGCATCCATATCGCCCACCTCACGTTCCGTGCCGACTATGCGTCAGCCGATGCAACCCTGAAGCGTGGTGAAGCTACCCGCGATTCCGGCACCGTTGCACACTGCGCCTTCAGGGGTGAGCGTGATGGTGGAGCCCGGTGCGGCCACCGCGATGGAGAGTCCGAGGCCCGCGGCGGTGTTCTGGGCAACCGCTCCGGGTCCGAAGGCGATCGCTGCGGGCGCGCCGCCGAAACTGCCGTTGCTGACGGCAGTTCCGCCGTTCAGGCCGAGCGCCAGAGCGGCCGCATTGTTCATGGCCTCCGCCGAGCCCCAGCCCTCCAGGCCGAATCCTGCGGCCGCGCTGGCACCGTCTGCGGAGCTGTCGCACTGTGATCCTCCGACGAGCGCAGCGATGTCGGCACCTCCTGGCGCTGTGGTGCAGGCGACCGGTGCGGCCGATGCCGTACCGGGCACCAGGGCTGCGAAGGTACAGGCGAATCCGAATGCTGCCGCTCCGCCGAGAATTCTCTTGGTGTGGAACATGGTGAATGCCTCCCGAGATCGATGCGTCGGCACCGGTGCGCCGAGCGTGATGGTCGCTGGGCCGGTGTTGCTGGGGGACCCGACTCCCTGACATCGAGTCTCGACCTACCCGGCCGCGGCGCGGGTTCGTCGACATCTCGAAAACGTCTCGGTAAGATAACGCGGAGGTAACGCGACGTGCAGCGCGGTCGGTCCATACGATTGCCTCATGATCGGACGCATCGACGAGGTCGTTTTCGACTGCACGGAGCCGGCATTGCTGGCGCAATTCTGGGCCGGGGTGCTCGGCGGGATGCCGGCAGTGCGTGACGACGCGTGGCACTTCGTGGACGTTCCCGGGTTCACCCGGCTGGCGTTCCAGCGAGTATCCGAGGGCAAAGCCGGCAAGAACCGACTTCATCTCGACGTCGACGTACCGAGCATCGACGACGCCGTCGAGCAGGCGGTTGCGCTGGGTGCGACGGTGCTCGGCGACCGGCACTCCGATGCGGCCGGATCTTTTCAGGTGCTCCTCGACCCCGAGGGCAACGAGTGGTGCTTGGTGACTCCGCCCAGTTGATCAGCGGGCGTCGTGCTGGGTGCGTGATTCGAGCACGAACGGCATGCTGCCCTCGATGAGCTCGATGAGGTCGCTCAAACGGGTGCCGACGTCGCGCCCCAGTGGGGTGAGGCTGTACTCCACTTTGGGCGGGATGGTCTCGAGCACCGTGCGCACCACGAGGCCGTCACGCTCGAGCGTCTGCAGGGTCTGCGACAGCATGCGTTCACTGACGCCGTCGACGCGTCGGCGCAGTGCGTTGAAGCGGTAGTCACCTTCGGTGAGTGCCGCGAGGGCCAGGACTCCCCACCTGCTCGTGGCGTTCTGCAGAGTCTGTCGCGACGCGCAGTTCCGCGCGAAGACGGACGCTTCGAGGGATTCGGCGGCATCGGACATATGCCCATGCTAGCGCATGCAAAAACATCAGTGGTTACCGTCGAAGTTGCACTGCACAAAAAGTAAGTGCATCATGATGGGGAACTTGAAACCTCAACCCCGAGACACGCAGGAGTCGACATGACCACAGCAGTAACCGGAGCAACGGGCAACCTCGGCGGACTCGTCGTCGACGCACTCATCACACGAGGCGTCGCACCCGGCGACATCGTTGCCGTCGTCCGTAACGCGGACAAGGCCGCACCGCTGGCCGAACGCGGCGTCGTGGTTCGGGTTGCCGACTACAGCGACACTGCCGCTCTGACGTCTGCTTTCGCGGGCGTGGACAAGGTGCTGCTGATTTCGGGATCCGAGGTGGGACAGCGAATTGCGCAGCACCACAACGTGATCGACGCTGCTGAGGCGGCCGGGGTGAGCCTGATCGCGTACACCAGCTTGC
Source organism: Rhodococcus sp. WWJCD1 (assembly GCF_002258735.1). Classification (NCBI taxonomy): domain Bacteria; kingdom Bacillati; phylum Actinomycetota; class Actinomycetes; order Mycobacteriales; family Nocardiaceae; genus Rhodococcus; species Rhodococcus sp. WWJCD1. The sequence goes on along the minus strand of NZ_NOXY01000008.1, from coordinate 137,012 downwards.
TCGCGGCAGACACGTCCGGGGTGAGCTTGGCCCCCGAGCACAAGGCAACCGAGGAGCGCCTCACCGCGTCGGCGATCCCGGCGGTCTTCCTGCGCAACGGTTGGTACTGGGAGAACTACCTCGGCTCGCTCGCCCAGACAATCGAGGGTGGAGTTCTGCTCGGCGCGGCGGGGAACGGCAAGATCGCGGCAGCATCGCGCGCCGATTTCGCCGAGGCCGCAGCTGCTGTGCTGACCCACGACGATCAGGGCGGCAAGATCTACGAGCTCGGCGGCGACGAGCGCCTGACCTACGCCGATCTGGCGGCCGTCATCGGTGAGGTCTCCGGCAAGCCGATGGTCTACCAGGATGTGTCGGAGTCCGAGTACGCCGCAATCCTCGAGGGTGCCGGTCTGCCCGATTTCGTGGCGACCATGCTCGCCAGTGCCGACGCCGGCATCTCGCGCGGCGAACTCGACACCGACTGCGGTGACCTGCAGACCTTGATCGGTCGAGCATCCACTCCGGTGGCCGAGGTGCTCCGCTCCGCGATGTGACGGGTGTGCCGGGGGCGACTGCGGTACTTGTAGCGTGGGCGCGGTGAATCACACGAAGACCCGCACCCTGTTCCTGGCCGCCTCTGCATCGCTCGTTCTCCTGACGGGTGCGTGCAGTTCGGATTCGGACTCCTCGTCCCCCACGACGACGACGTCCGCCTCTGCGTCCGCCTCGGCCGAGGCAGCGTCGACCGGCACATGCCCCACGGCAGCCCCCGATTCGGCCGCAACCTCAGAGTGGACGCTGGCCGGGGATACCGGCAGCATCGCCGTCGTCGGATCGACGGACACCGCGGCACCGGCGGTCACGGTCGAGGCCCCGTTCAACGTCGCCGAGTCACAGGTGAAGACACTGACGGTCGGTGACGGTCCGGTCGTCGCGGACGACGCCGAGGTATCCGTGTGCTACCTGGGCGTCAACGGACGCGACGGATCGACGTTCGACAGCAGCTACGAGCGCGGTGCACCGGTCGATTTCCCGCTGAACGGTGTGGTGGCGGGCTTCCAGAAGGCAATCGCCGGGCAGACCGTCGGCTCGACGGTCGCCGTGGCGGTCACGTCGGCCGACGGTTACCCGAGCGGCCAGCCGGCGGCCGGAATCGAGCCGGGAGACAGCTTGATCTTCGCGATTGCGATCCTGTCCGCGAGCTGAGTGCCTCCGGCAGTGGCGTGGTTGTGCGCCCTCCGCGGCACATAACCACGCCACTGCGGCTCCGCCGCACTACACGGTCGAGAGCTGCTGAATCGTGGTTGCCCCGCCCGGGGTGGGCGTGGTGGTGATGAAGTTCGAGTCGTACCCCAGCGATTCGACGACGCTGCGGATCTCGCGGAACTGATCGACGCTGACGTCGGGCGTGCGCTTGAGCACGAATCCGGACGTGCGGGTGGGGCTTCCGACGAACGCCCACGAGTAGTCGTCGGCGATGTAGGCCACGATGTAGTTGGTCGGCCCTTCCTGGCTTTCCTGCGTGGGAACTCCCGGGAAGCTCACGTGCAGTTGGGCTTTGGTGACCGTGTCGTTGACCCGCGCGTTGCCGACGATGCGGTTTTCCTGGCCCGTCCAGGTGGTGCAGGTGTTCTCGACGCGAATGTTGGATTCGTCGATCATCTGGTAGTTGGCCTGGGTGTCGCGGGCGCAGATCAGGTTGAACGGCTGCGGCACCGCGGCAACCTGGTTCCAGGTGCCCAGGTAACGCTCGACATCGAGTGACGGGATCGGGGCCAGTGGCTCGAGGCCGACCGATCCAAGAGGGCCGACCGGTTGCGCCTGCACCGGGGCCGCGGCGAGCAGGGCACCTGCGGCCAGTACTCCGGCAATTGCGGTGCGGCCCAGTGCGGTACGGATATTCATCAATTCGCTCCTTGTGTTGCGGTTGTGTTTGCGGTCTCGCTGGAATCGATTCTGTTCGGCCACCAGATCTTCGGGCCGATGAGAGTGAACAGGGCGGGGATGACGACGGTGCGCACCACGAAGGTATCGAGCAGAATGCCGAGACCGACTATGATGCCCAGTTGGGTGAGTGTGATGAGCGGCAGGACGCCGAGTACGCAGAACACCGCTGCCAGAACGATTCCCGCGCTGGTGATGACACCACCGGTGGCCGACACCGCCCGTACGATGGCAGCCCTTGTACCGTGCCGCGGCGTTTCCTCGCGGGTACGCGTGACGAGGAAGATCGTGTAGTCCACTCCCAGGGCAACGAGGAACAGGAACGCGAACAGCGGGGTGTTGTCGTCGAGCGCGGGGAATCCGAAGATGTGCAGGCTCACCCAGCTACCGATACCGATGGCGGCCACTGCACTCAATACCGTTGTCGCGACCAGGATCAGCGGTGCGACAACCGCTCGTAGAAGTATCAGAAGTACGGCGAGCACCACCGCGAGGATCGCGGGGATGACCACGAGACGGTCACGAGCTGCGGCGTCGGTGGTGTCGAGTGCCTTGGCGTCGCTGCCACCGACCTGCGCTCCGTCCACTCCGGAGAGTGCGGAGCGGAGGTTTTCGATCACGGTGAAGGAATTTTCGGACGCGGGAGCCGCATCGGTGACCACCGACAGGCGGGTCAGTCCGGTACCGGAATCTGCGACGCGATCGACCGAGACGATCCCGTCTGTGCCCTCCACGATGCCGATGACCTCATCGATGCTCGAGGTGGGCGCCAGAATCGTCGTCGGATCGGCCGAGCCGGCCGGAAAGTGTTGCGAGAGAGTGTCGAATCCTTCGACGGATTCGGCGGTGACACGGAACTGCTCGGTCTGCGAGAGGCCGATCTGAGTGCCGAACAGTGCCGCACAGCACGCCAGTAGCGCGACGATGGTGACCGAGGCCGTTGCCACCGGCCGTCGCGAGACACCTGCTGCGATCGAATGCCACACGCCCTCGGTGGTGGTGTCTCGATCCGATTGCTTGGGGACGAACGGCCAGAACAGCTTCGGGCCGCACAGCGCCAGCAGTGGCGGCAGCACGAACAGGACGAACACCGCTGCGACGACGAGTCCGGCTGCGGCCAGCGCTCCCAGGCTGCGGGTACTGGGCAGGATTGCGAGGAGCAAGGTCAGCAGTGCCAGCACGACGGTGGCATTGCTGGCGATGATGGCGGGCCCGGCCTGCCGGACGGCCTCACGAAGGGCGAGGCGGTGGTCGGACTCGCGACGCAGTTCCTCGCGGTAGCGAGAGATCAGCAGCAGCGCATAGTTCGTTCCGGCACCGAACACCAGCACGCTGGTGATTCCCGAGGTCGAACCGTCGAACGAGAGGCCGGTGACCTCGGCCAGGGCAGTGCCGACGGTAGTGGCAAACCGGTCTGCGAAACCGATGACCAGCAGCGGCACCAACCACAGGATGGGTGACCGGTACGTGACGATCAGAAGGACGGCCACCACGAGCGCGGTGACGGCGAGCAAGGTGAAGTTGGCTCCGGAGAACGAGTTCGCAATGTCGGCACCGAAAGCGGGGCCGCCGGTGACCTGAGCGCGCAGGTCCGGTGCGAGGCCGTCGGTCGCGGCGGACCGCAGCTCGGTGATCAGTTCGTTCAGTGTGAAGCCCGACAGCTCGGAATCGACCTGGACGAGAGCGATCGCGGCCTTGCCGTCGGGTGCCACGATCGGAGGAGGTCCCGGCGCGTCGGGCACCGAACGGTCGACGGCCAGCAACCTGTTCTGTGCAGCGGCGGCGGCCTCGATATCGGCCGGGGTCAGGTCTGTGCCGTCGGTCCGGCTCAGAACCAGGATCACCGGGGCGGTGTCGGAGTCCGGAAACTCGGCCAGAAGCTGGTCCACCTGGTAGGACTCGGCAGAGGTCGGCAGCGAATTGGGTGACTGACCGGCCGAATCGTTGCTTCCGACGAGCCCCATCACGGCGGCCGAAAGAATGAGGATCGCGAGCGCAATTGCCCATGATCGACGGTGCGTCACCGCCGCGGCGATGCGATCCCACGCGGCGTTGTTCTCGGTTCGTGTGCTGTCCACGCTCAAAACAATCTCATTTACTTAGATATTAAGCAACTGAATCTGTTGCGGGCAGTACTCTGACGGTGACCGCAGCGAAGGAGTTACCACCGACATGACCGACCGAAACCACCTCGAATCCGCAATATCTGCGGATCTCCGAGCGCTTTCCTCGGTCTCGGAGCAGATCGGTCAGGTTTTCGGGGCTCTACACAGCCTGCGGTCCAACGACTTTCGTGCCCTGCTGCATGTGATGGTCGCGGACGTGGAGGGTGCACCGCTCACTGCAGGTGAACTCGGCACGATGTTGGGGCTCTCTTCTGCGGCGATGACCTACCTCGTCGAGCGCATGATCGCTTCGGGTCACATACGACGCGAATCGGATGCATCCGACAGACGCAAAGTGATTCTGCGGTACGACGAGCACGGGATGGAGGTCGCTCGCGGCTTCTTCGGACCCCTTGGCATGCGAACCAGCGCCGCATTGGCAGACCTTCCCGATGCCGATCTGGCCGCCGCGCATCGGGTGTTCGAATCGCTCATCGGTGCCATGCGTGAACACCACGCCGACCTGGGTAACAGCAGTCGAGCGTAGGGCGCATGCCCGGGTGCGATGTTCGAACCGCTGGTGGGCGGCCTGCTCGAGCCGATGCTGGACTCCGAGCCTGCGAGTGCCGTAAGGTTGGCCGAGGTTGAGCTAACAGCCGGTCACGGGGAAACGCAGCGAAGTCGGCGTCCGGGTCAGGCATTATTCTGCTCCCGCTGCGTCAATCGGTTTCCCCCTCAGTTCGACCGATCGATGGGATCTGCCATGAGTGTTGAATCTTCAGGCAACAAAGTTCGAACCACCCCGGTGACTGTCGCGGAGAAGTCCGTGTCCGTCGCAGCAACCGGAGCAATCTTCACCGCGCACGACGGCCCCGACGGCTCACTCGTCGTCGCCGTCCACGGCGACATCGACATGCGCAGCGCGCCGATGTTCTCCGATTTCGTCTGCAGCCGCGTGTCCAGCAAACGGCACGTCACCCTCGACCTGTCCGATGTCGATTTCTTCGGCATCGCAGGTCTCACAGTTTTCGATGCGGTCCGCGAGTACACGGCCGGCATCGGTGCATCATGGTCGGTCGTCGCAGGACGTTCGGTCTCGCGTTTGCTCCAGGTCGCAGATCTCGAGGCCACTGTCCCGACGTCTCGTCCTTCGAGCGACTAGAAGTACTCCGGCGATATTCGCCGCGACAAGAGGTGGGCAGCTCCTGTACAGGGGCTGCCCACTGTTGGTTCTGCCCTCGATCACACAACCTCGATTCACAGAACGGACGACCCTGACCGACGGCGTGGCCGAGGCGCAGGATCGTCCGAATGTGTTTCAGCCCAAACGAACTAGTCCTTGGTTCCTTCGGAGTCGCTGAAGAACGCCCACTCGCCGTCGTGCTCCACTTCCAGTCGCCAGCCCAACTCTTCGTTGTCTGCGCGGCTGTCCTTGAACCAGGCATGCGCATCCTCGGAACTGGAGATGTCCTTGGTGTCGACGACGGTTCCGTGCGGATCGATAACTCTGTAGTTTGCCATGACGTCGGGATGCCCCGATGCCGCGCAACCTAATCCACGCCGGCACGCCGAGGGGAAGCGGCGGTCGGCTGCTGGAATCCGCAAACGCGCGCGCGTTCGTCGAAGGCGCGCGAAATCGCCTCGAAAACGATGAGATTCTGCGCGCGTCTGGCAACCGCGCGCGCGTTTGCGAGAATCGAGTACTTCGGTGAACCCTCTACTTGCGCGAGAGAAGCGATCGCGCGAAGAACATCAGGTTGGCGGGGCGCTCGGCCAACCTGCGCATGAAGTAGCCGTACCACTGCTCTCCGTACGGCACGTACACCCGAACGTGTCGATCGGCGTCGACGAGCCGCCGCTGTTCCTGATCGCGGATGCCGTAGAGCATCTGGAACTCGAAGTCCTCGGATGACCTGCCCGCGGCCGCCGCGAATGTCTCGGCCGCCTCGATCATCTCCGGGTCGTGCGAGGCGACCATCGGATAGCCGCGACCGTCCATCAGGACCTTCAGGCACCGGAGGTAGGAGTCGGACACCTCCCGTGCACCCTGAAACGCGACCGACGACGGTTCGTTGTACGCCCCCTTGCAGAGTCGTATCCGTGATCTCGGTCCGGACAATTCCGCGCAGTCCGCTTCGGTTCGCCTCAGGTACGCCTGGAGCACCGTGCCCAAATCGGGAAAGTCGACGCGGAGTTCACGCACGATCGACAGTGTCGAATCGGTGGTCGTGTGGTCCTCGGCATCGACCGTCACCCATACCCCGGCCGCAGCGGCAGCCGTGCAGATCGTCCTGGCGTTCTCCAGCGCCAGGGTCCGATCGATTCCTTGACCGAGAGCCGAGAGTTTGAGTGAGACCTCCAGTGCGTTGGCGTTGCTCCGCCGAGACGAAAAGCGCTCTATCAGAGACAGATACGACTCGACCGTGGCGCGCGCCCGATCTCGGTCGGTGGTGTCCTCACCGAGATAGTCCACGGACACGAACCGACCCGAGTCCAGCAGGGCGTCGACAGCGGTGACGGCCGCGGGCTCCGATTCCCCGGCCACGAAGCGATCGACGAGAGCGCGAGTGGCACGCATTCGCGTCACCGTCGCCTGCAGTTTGGGCGATCGAGCGGCCGCCAGCAGCGCCGGTCGGAGGGGATTGTTCAGCAGGGTGGTCATCGTGTGCCCTCGCCTTCCTGATGTGGGTAGCCGTGGGTGGTCGGCGGGACGAACGTTTCCTTGACGGTGCGGGCCGAGGTCCAGCGGAGCAGGTTCTGCGGTGAGCCGGCTTTGTCGTTCGTTCCCGAGGCTCGGGCTCCGCCGAACGGTTGCTGGCCCACCACTGCGCCGGTCGGCTTGTCGTTGACGTAGAAGTTTCCGGCTGCGAATCGTAGTGCGGCATGGGCCTGTTCGACGGCAGTGCGGTCGGTGGCGATGACCGCGCCGGTCAGCGCGTACTTGGATCCGGTGTCGACGGCGCGCAGTGTGTCGGCGTAGGCGTCGGGCTTGCTGTCGTCGTAGACGTGCACGGCCAGGATCGGACCGAAGTACTCGGTGGTGAAGGCCTCGTCGGTCGGATCGTCGCCGAGGAGAACGGTGGGGGAGACGAAGTAGCCCTCGGAATCGTCGCACGTTCCGCCGGCGGCGATGGTCAGGCTGGGTACGGATTTCGCTCGATCGAGTGCAGCTGCGTTGCGGTCGAACGCCTTTCGATCGATGACGGCTCCGCCGTAGTTCGACAGGTCGGTCACGTCGCCGTACTTCAGCGCCGACACCTGCTCGATGAACGTCTCGCCCATCGCAGCCCACACAGATTTCGGAACGAAGGCCCGAGACGCGGCCGAGCACTTCTGTCCCTGGAAGTCGAAGGCACCACGAATCATGGCCGTGGTCAACACTTCAGGATCGGCGGAGCTGTGCGCGACGATGAAGTCCTTGCCGCCGGTCTCGCCGACCAGCCGGGGGTACGAGTGGTAGTTCGAGATGTTGTTGCCCACCTCGCGCCACAGCGTCTGGAACGTCGCGGTGGATCCGGTGAAGTGGATGCCCGCGAGTCGTGGATCGGCAAGGGCCACTTCGGACACCATCGGTCCGTCGCCGAGGACCAGGTTGATCACACCCGGTGGCAGACCGGCCGCTTCGAGGAGCTGCAGCGTCAGGTATGCGGCCACGGCCTGGGTGGGGGAGGGCTTCCACAGCACGGTATTGCCCATCAGCGCAGGCGCGGTGGGCAGGTTGCCCGCAATGGCGGTGAAATTGAACGGGGTGATGGCATAGACGAAGCCCTCGAGCGGACGGTATTCGACGCGATTCCACACTCCCGGTGCCGATACCGGCTGCTCGGCGAGTATCTGCCGGGCGAAGGTCACGTTGAATCGCCAGAAGTCGATCAGCTCGCACGGTGCGTCGATCTCGGCCTGATAGGCCGACTTGGACTGGCCGAGCATCGTTGCAGCAGCGATCCTTTCGCGCCAGGGCCCGGACAGTAGATCCGCTGCCCGTAAGAAGACGGCGGCGCGCTCGTCGAACGGGAGATCGCGCCACATCGGGGCCGCAGCAGTCGCGGCATCGATGGCGTCGCGAACATCCTGGTGGCCTGCACCGGCGAAGCTGCCGATGATCGACGCATGCCGGTGGGGCTCCACGACATTTTCGACAGCGCCGTCGGCGACGCGGTGGACACCGCCGATGACCTGGTGAATCTCGACGGGCGATGTCCTGAGCTCGGTCAGGCGGGTCCGTAGGCGGGCACGTTCGGCGCTCCCCGGCGCGTAGGTGTTGACCGGCTCGTTGGAGGGGGTGGGAACTGATGTGACGGCGTCCATGGCTGCTCCTCGTCTTCGCTGTGTGGTGGCAATTGAAGTCCGATTCGGAGGCCGTTCAATCAGCTCATCGGCCAAAGAATCCGTGGTCTACTTGTCCGTATGGCCAACGCCGTTTCTCTACGATCGCTATTGACATCTCTGCACAGTGCTGTTGTGGAACTCGTGGTCGCGCCCGCAGGGATCGACATGGCCGTCGAGTCCGTTGCGTTGCTCGACGCCGACGACCTGCGTCTGCCGCCGGGGGCGTCCGCCGATGTGACGCTGCTGGTGGGGGTGAACGAGGCCGACGTGGTGCGGTGGTTCGACGATCTTGCTCTGCGTGCCGCGGCCGACAGACCTCGTGCGGTGCTGACCAAGGTGGCCGACTCGGCTGCACTCACCCATGGTGCGCGCGAGACCGGTATCGCCTTGGTTGCCGTACATCGACAGACGCGCTGGGAGCTGCTGTTGTCGATGACGCGAGGAGTTCTCGACCAGGTGCGGACGCACAGTCCGGACGACGGGACCTTCGGAGCCGATACCGATCTGTACGAACTTGCACAGACGGTGGCGTCGCTGACGAAGGGAATGGTGAGTATCGAGGACGAGCGCTCACACGTGTTGGCGTACTCGGCATCGGACGACGCGGCCGACGAATTGAGAACGCTGTCGATCCTCGGGCGTGAAGGCCCGGCCGACTACCTGCGGGGGCTGCACGAGCGTGGTGTGTTCGATCGTCTTCGGCGCACCGACGACGTCATCGACGTACCCGCCGATCACGAACTCGGAATTCGACGGCGCCTCGCGGTGGGGATACGCCGAATATCCGGTAGCCCGACAACTCTCGGAACCATCTGGGTGCAGGAGGGTGCCATTCCGCTCGCCGACGAGGCCGACGGTGTGCTCCGGGGAGCTTCGGCTGTCGCGGCACGATTGATCACTCGCATCGCGAACGCCCCGACCAACGAGACCCTGCAGATCCAACGACTGCTCGGGGCCAGAGGGGGCGGAGTGGACGTCCCGTCGCTGGCATCCGCGCTGTCGATCCCCGCCACCGGATCGTCGGCAGTCGTAGGATTCGCGTCGTGCGGAGAATTTGACATCGGCGCACTGGCACCGGCGATCAGGGTGCACGCCAGCGCCTTTCGACGTGATTCTCTGGTCACCACCATCGGGGAGAGAATCTACGCACTGTTTCCCGGGGTGGCGTCGGGCACGGGGATTTCGGGGTGGGCCGCCGATGCCGTGGGCCGAATCGAGCGGCGAACCTCGCTGGCATTGCGCGCGGCGGTGGCGTACCCGATCGCCGACCTCGAAGCCGTGGCCGCCGCCCGATTCGAGGTGGATCGGGTGCTCGACGGCACCACCGGCGAGGTTCGCGTCACCACGCTGGAGGAATCGAGAACCTCGGTGCTGCTGGGAGAAATTCTCGAATTGATCGGCAATCACGAACAACTCCGTGACCCGCGTATTGCCGAGCTCGACCGATACGACGCATCCAACGACTCCCGGATGCGCGAGAGCCTGGAGACGTACCTGACGTGCTTCGGTGACGTTCGGTCCGCGGCCGATCGCTTGCACGTCCACCCGAATACCCTGCGCTATCGCATTCGCCGCGTCGAGCAGATCCTGGACCTCGATCTGACCGATTCCGATGCGCGTCTGTTGGTGGAAATACAGCTCCGTATGTGAGCGAGAGGATAGGGAGTGAGCTTGCGGGACAACGAGTTCGACTCAGGGGCGGATGGAAGTCGGGAACCCGGTCCACTGCAATTGTTGCGGCAGGTGGCTCATATCGTTGAACATGACGACGCTCGGCGGTAGTCCTGTCCGGTATTCGATGACGGTCAGTGCGGTGTTTGCGCTGTCGATGCCGAGCCACCGAACGCGTGGCGCGTCGAGGGCGTGCCGGATGAACCATGCAATCGGGTACGCGTGGGTGACGAGCAGCTCGTGGGTGTCGTTCCTCGGCTCGGCTGAATCGGGCGTCGTGGCGAAGCGCCTGATCATGTGATCGGCTGTGTCGGCACCGCTCAGTGCGTCGTCGGCGTCCCAGCCGTCGAAGAACGGAATCCACGACGGGGGTGTCTCGTTCGGTGCCGGCACGTAGGGGACGTTGTCGATCAGTTCGTCGGATTCGATGACGGGGGTGTGAGACCGTCGACGGCGCACGATCTCGTGTGCTGTATCCACTGCACGTGGCAGTGGGGAATGCCAGACGACGTCGAGCGGGATGTGTCCCAGGCGCTCACCGAGGAGGCCGGCTTGTTCGCGACCGACATCGGTGAGTCTTCCGAAGGCGTCGGCGTCTCCGTGACGAGCCAAGTACACGTATCGAGTTGTCATGTGGTGGTGATCGTTCCTTCCTGTCCGTCGATACGGACGATGTTGTTGTCGCGCAATCGATCCGTTGCGTTCGCAACTCCGAGGACCGCTGGGATTCGTAGTTCGCGGGCGACGATCGCGGCATGGGACAGTACGCCCCCGGTTTCGGTCACAACACCCTTCGCTGCTCGCAGCAGGGGTGTCCAGGCGGGATCGGTGTACGGGCACACCAGGATGTCGCCGCGACGTACTCGTCCGAAATCGTGTGGGCCACGGACAATTCGTGCGGTTCCCGTCGCATGCCCATCGCTACCCGGTGTACCGGTGAGAATTGTGGAGGAATCGAATCGTCCATCGGCAGTGGCGGTATGGGGCATTGTGTGGTGACTCGGTAGCGCAGCTGTGATCGGCCTGGCTTGCAGAATCCAGACACGACCTTCTTCGATGGACCATTCGATGTCCTGTGGTCCGCCGAGACTGGCAGCGATCTCTCCTCCGAGCTCGGTGAGCCGTACCGCGGCCCGGTCGTCGAGTGTCGACCTGGTGCGGTCCGAAGGCATGACGTCGCTGGTGAACACTGTGTTCTGGCGGCGATCCGTTCGGGTCCGCTTGTCCGCGATGATCGAGGCGGTGCTCCCGTCATCACCGATGCGGTACCGGTCGGGGGTGACAGTTCCGCCGACGACCGAAAGACCGAGTCCCCACGCTGCTTCGATCTCGGTGTCTCCGCCCGGTGTCGACGGGGTGAACATGACCCCCGAGATGTCGGCGTCGACGAGCTGCTGAACGATGACCGCCATTGCGCCCTGCTGGGGCGAGGCGGACCGAATTCGGGATAGATTCTCGCGGTAGCCGACGGCACGCTCGGAATGCAAAGACGTCCAGCAGGACTGCACCGCGTTCATGATCGAGTCGATGCCCTGAACCCCCAGGACGCTGTCGTGCTGGCCCGCAGCCGATGCTGCCGAACCGTCCTCGCTGTCGGCCGATGAGCGCACCGCCAGCGGAGCATCGCCGAATCCTTCGAGCCAGTCAGCGATGTCGTTGCGTAACGATGTCGCGACTCCAGGGCGATCGCCTGCCGCTGCCCGGTACGTATGGAACGGAACCACAACGCCATCCGGCACAGGATAATTCGCCCGAAGAAGGATTCCCAGCGCATGGGCTTTCCCTCCGCAGCTGGAGAACGTTGCGTCTCCGAGTTTCACGAGCATCCCGACTACCCTTCAACCGACTGGCCATCAACAAAATGTTGACAGCTTTGTCCCGATATTGCAGGCTTCGACCATGGAACGCAAGCGTGAAGTCACGACATCGTCGAATCGAACGCACCTGGATGCCGAACGCGAACAGCAGGCAACCCAGCATCTTCTGGGCCTCGGTGCGGGCGATCTGGACGCCCGCCCTTGGCGTCCTGTGCCTGCTCCGCCGACTGCGGTCGACATCGCGCACTTCGCTCTGTGGCGTTCGGCCGAGCTCGCTCCGGACGCCCTCGTCAGCGCCCTGACCCTTCTGCCCGCCGCCCGTGCGGAAGTCGAAGGTCTCGAATCAGGTCTGCTGTTCGCTGCCCGCAGCGCCGGTCTGACGTGGGCGCACATCGCAGAAGCAATGGGATTCAACTCGAAGCAAGCATGCCAGCAGCACTACACTCGACTCACTGCACGCGATGCTGCCGATTCATGACTGCCACTTCGTCTCCCGATCTTCTGGTCTTGCATTCTGTTCGCATACTCGGGTTCGCCGACACCGCTGTGATTGCACATCGTTTCGGTGTCGACACCGCGCAGGCGGAAGAACTCCTTCTCGACGCGCAGGCGTGCGGATGGATCCAACGCGGCGAGTTCGCGGACATGCGTGGTTGGTCTCTCACGGAATTGGGGAGGACCGTGAACGAGCACCAACTTCGCGAGGAGCGCGAGGCGACGGGCCGGACCGACGTGGTGCGAGGTGTCTATCGGAGCTTTCTGCCGCTGAACGAACGGCTGTTGCGAGCATGTACCGATTGGCAACTGCGGCCCACGGACACGAACAGACTCACCGTCAACGACCACAGTGACCGGGTGTGGGATCAGAGAATCCTCGACGAGTTGGCGTCCATCGGCGATGCCCTGAGTCCGCTTGTCGACCAACTGAGTTCGGCTCTCGCACGATTCGCCGGCTACGACAGTCGATTCGGTGCTGCATCGAGACTCGCGCGCGCCGGGGAACACGGTTGGGTCGACCGCACCGATGTCGACTCCTGCCACAAGGTCTGGTTCGAGCTACACGAAGACCTCATCGCGACACTCGGGATAGATCGCCGATCGGAATCAGGTATCGACGACAGTCAGTGATTCGCACGGGCATGTGGGGGACCGGTGCTGGACCTGATCACCAGACTCGGCTCGATGCTCGAGCGTCGGGTGCTTCGGTTCCCGGTATCGATCTGGTTCAGCAGGATTTCGACGCTTCGGACGCCCACCTCGCTGAATTCCTGGCGGATCGTCGTCAACGGCGGGGAGAAGAATTCCGCGTCGGGAACGTCGTCGAATCCGATGATGCTGACGTCCTGCGGTACTCGTTTGCCCTGTACCTCGAGCGCCCGAAGTATCCCGAGGGCCATGGCGTCGTTGCCGGCGAACACTGCGGTCACACCCGCAGTTCGGGCCAGATCGCTTCCGGCGGAGAACCCCGATCTCGCAGTCCAGTCGCCGCTGAGGGTGGGAGGCGGTTCGATGCCCGCATCCTCGTGGGCCAGCCGCCATCCGGTCACGCGGTCGGTGGCCTCGTACCACCCGAGCGGTCCTGCAACGTGCCACACCGCACTGTGCCCGAGGCCGAGCAGATGTGCGGTGGCAGCCCGCGCGCCGGCGATCTGATCGACCGAGACCACGGCCAGATCGCCTGCGGGAGAACCTTCGACGGCCACCAGCGGAAGTTCGCGGGCCAGCTCGGCGATGTCGCCGCCATCGGTTCTCAGTGGTGCGATGACGACGACGCCGTCCACGCCTTGCTTCTGCAACCTGCGGACGCAGGTGATGATCGCCGACTCGTCGAACGACGTGGGAACGCCGACCACGACGGAGTAGCCTGCCTGTCTCGCTGCGGATTCGATGCTGTAGAGCGTCGACACCGGACCGTAGAGAGCGTTACCGGTTCCGACGATTCCGATGGTGCTGCTACGGCCGGTGACGAGAGCGCGGGCGGCAGGGTTGGGGCGATAGCCGAGCTCCGAGATCGCTTGATGCACCCTGGTTCTCGTTGCCTCGGTCACATTGGGGTGACCGTTGATGACGCGAGAGACGGTCTGATGGGACACCCCGGCGAGCCGGGCGACATCGGTCATGGCCGGTCCGCGGGTCGGTGTCATCTTTCTGCAGCTCCTCTTGCGTCGTCGAGGACAATCACAGCATGTCCGGTCTCGCACCGCTCGAGACCGTACCGCTCACGTCGTCTTCGTCATCGACGCTGACGTCGGCGGTGCGGTCTCTCCCGGTTGGCCGGGGGAGAACATCTCGGCCGGCACGGGCACGCCCAGATAACTGGTGGGTGACTTGGCCAAGTCGCCCTTACTGCCCTTACCGCTCGCTGCGCGACGCTTGGTCCAGATGTCGAACGCCACAGCGGCCAGCAGAACCAGGCCCTTGACCAATTGCACTCGCTCGCTGGGCGAACCGATGAGCGACATTCCGCTGTTGATGACGGCGATGATAAGCCCGCCGGTGAGCGCGCCGACGATGCGGCCCACGCCGCCCTGCACTGCTGCGCCGCCGATGAATGCCGCCGCGATGGCGTCGAGCTCGAAGCCGTTGCCTGCGGTGGGGCCCGCCTGATTGAGGCGACCGGCGAAGATGATTCCGGCCAGGGCCGACAGCACGCCCATGTTGACGAAGATCCAGAAGGTCACCGGCTTGACCTTGATGCCGGACAGCGACGCGGCATGGATGTTTCCGCCGATGGCGTAGACGTGCCGACCGAACACCGTCTTGCCGGCGAGGGTGGAGTACCCCATCACCAGGACCGCAAGGAGGATGAGTACGTACGGGAGGTTCTTGAAGCGAGCCAACTGCACCGCGATGGCGAGTACGAGAGCGGCGGCGAACGTCATCTTGATCAGGAACAGCGGCATCGCGTCCACGGTCTGGCCGTACTTCTGCCGACCCGTTCGAGAACGCCACTGGCTGAACACGATTCCGGCAACGGCCAGAATTGCGACGAGCAACGTGAAGATGTCTGCCCCGCCCAGTGGTCCGAGTCCCACATTGCCCATGAAACCGGGCAGAAAGCCGTTGGACAGGGTGCGCACCGGTCCGGGGAACGGCCCGATGCCCTGGTTGCCGAGAACGATGAGAGTGACCGCGCGGAAGACGAGCATGCCTGCGAGGGTGACGATGAACGCTGGAATGCCGAAGTATGCGACCCAATAGCCTTGCCAGGCACCGATCAGGCCGCCGACGATCAACGTGATCAGCACCGCCAGTGGCCACGGCACGTTCTGTTGAACCATGAGCACACCGGCAATGGCACCGGTGGCCGCAACGACCGATCCGACGGACAGGTCGATATGGCCGGCGATGATGATCACCACCATGCCGATGGCCAGAATGAGAATGTACGAGTTCTGCACCACCATGTTGCTGATGTTCTGAGGCACCAGAAGCTGACCACCCGTCAGCACGGTGAAGAGCACGATGATCAGCGCGAATGCGATGAAGATTCCGCTCTGGCGAAGGTTGCGCGTGAGCAACCCCCGCACGGTCGACAACTGATTCATCGAAGTACTCCTGTTCCACGGGTCATGAGATGCATGAGCGATTCCTGGGTCGCGTCCTCGCGAGTGACCTCACCGGTGATGCGGCCTGCGGACAGCGCGTAGATCCGATCGCACAGCCCGAGCAGCTCCGGGAGCTCGGACGAGATCACCAGCACTGCCTTTCCGGCGTCGGCGAGATCGTTGATGATCGAATAGATCTCGAACTTCGCGCCGACGTCGATTCCTCGCGTCGGTTCGTCGAGAATGAGCACATCCGGATCGCTGAAGATCCATTTGCTCAGCACGACCTTCTGCTGATTGCCACCGGAGAGTTTGCCGACCACGGCGGAGACGTTGGGTGCCTTGATGTTCATGCTCTTACGGAAGCCCTCGGCGACCTTGAACTCCTGGTTGTCGTCGACGAAGCCTCCCGTCACCAGTTTGTCCAGCGCCGCGGTGGAGATGTTGCGTTTGATGTCGTCGATCAGATTGAGGCCGTATCGTTTTCGGTCCTCGGTGGCGTATGCGATGCCGTGACGGATGGCATCGTTGACCGACTTGACGTGTATTTCCTTGCCGTACTTGTACAGCCGACCCGAGATGTCGATACCGTAGCTTCGGCCGAATACGCTCATGGCCAACTCGGTGCGTCCGGCACCCATCAACCCGGCAAGACCGACGATCTCACCTCGCCGCAGCGTGAGGTTCGCCTTGTCGACGACGGTCCGGCCCTGCTGGGTCGGACTGTGCACAGTCCAGTCCTCGATGCGCAGAACTTCCTCTCCCACAGTCGATTCGTGAGGGGGAAACCGGTGCTCGAGATCGCGGCCGACCATGAGCGAGATGATGCGATCCTCGGTGACATCCTCGTCTCGCATATCCAGCGTCCTGATGGTCCGGCCGTCACGGATGATCGTGGTTCGGTCGGCTACGGCCGCGATCTCGTTGAGCTTGTGCGAGATGATGACGCACGTGATGCCCTCGTCTCGGAGACCACGGAGAAGGTCGAGGAGATGAGCGGAATCGGAATCGTTCAGTGCCGCAGTGGGTTCGTCGAGAATCAGCAGTGTCACGTCCTTGGACAATGCCTTGGCGATCTCGACGAGCTGCTGCTTACCCACACCGAGGTCGCTCACGACGCTGACGGGGTTTTCCCGCAGCCCTACCCTTTTCAGTAGGGCTGCGGCCTCGGAATTGGTTCGGTTCCAGTCGATGAACCCGCGCTTCGACCGCTCGTTGCCGAGAAAGATGTTCTCGGCGATCGAGAGATGCGGACTCAGTGCGAGTTCCTGATGGATGATGACGATGCCCTCGGCTTCGCTGCTTCGGATGTCGGAGAACTCGCACGCCCGACCGTCGAACACGATGTCGCCGTCGAACGTGTCGTGTGGGTACACACCCGACAACACCTTCATGAGCGTCGACTTCCCTGCTCCGTTCTCACCGCAGATCGCGTGGATTTCGCCGCGATTCACCGAGAGAGTGACATCCTGTAGCGCCTTGACACCGGGAAAGGTCTTGGTGATGCCGCGCATCTCCAAAATCGGGCTCGTCATCGCCGAACTCACTTCAACTGATCCTCGGTGTAGTAGCCACCCTCGACGAGCAGCTTCTCGTAGTTGTCCTTGTAGACGATCTCGGGCTGCAGCAGGTACGCGGGAACGACCTTGTCACCGTTGTCGTAATCGGTGGTGTTGTTGGTCTCGGGAGTCTGACCGTTGAGCATCGCCTGAGCCATCTGGATCGTGACCTCGGCCAGTTGACGGGTGTCCTTGTAGATCGTGGAGTACTGCTCGTCGGCGATGATGGACTTCACGGACGGCACCTCGGCGTCCTGCCCGGTGACGATCGGGTAGGGCTGACCTGCCGTGCCGTATCCGTTGCTCTTGAGTGCGGAGAGGATGCCGATGGACAGGCCGTCGTACGGCGAGAGCACGCCCTGAACCTTCTGGCCCGAGGAATACGTCTTGGTGAGCAGATCCTCCATGCGCTTCTGGGCGGTGGCCGGATCCCAGCGCAGTGTTGCAGCCGTCTCGAAATCGGACTCGCCGCTGCCGATCTTCAGAGTTCCCTTGTCCAGGTACGGCTTCAGGGTTTCCATGGCGCCGTCGAAGAAGAAGGTGGCGTTGTTGTCGTCCGGCGAACCGGCGAAGACCTCGATGTTCAACGGGCCTGCGGGCGCGTCGGCCTTGTCGGTGCCGTCCTCGTTCTTCAGACCGAGACCGACGAGAAGCGACGTGGCCTGATCGACGCCGACCTTGTAGTTGTCGAATGTCGCGTAGTAGTCGACATTGGGCGAGTTACGAATGAGGCGGTCGTAGGCGATGACGCCGATGCCGTTGTCCTTGGCTTCTTGCAGCTGGGTGGTGATGGCAGTGCCGTCCACGGAGGCCACGATGAGAAGCTTTGCGCCCTGGGTGATCTGGTTCTCGATCTGATTCACCTGGGTGGGAATGTCGTTCTCGGCGTACTGCAGATCGACTTTGTAGCCCTGACCCTCGAGTGCACTCTTGAGGTTGTCGCCGTCGGCGATCCATCGAGCCGAGGACTTCGTCGGCATCGTGACGCCGATCAGCGCTCCGGCGGTGCTGCCGCCTTCGGCCGGAGCCTCGTCTGCGGTCTTGGTGCTCGACCCGCACGCACCGAGCGTGAGGGTGCGTGCCACCGCAGCCGCGGCCATGGATAGGTGTCGAAACTTCATCGTTTCTCCCTGTGTTGTGGAGTAGACCGTGAAGCGGGGCCGTTGGGGTGTCCCGTGTGGTTCGCATCACATCAAAACGAAAGTGTGAGCGATAACATCGGCATTGTCAAAGATTTCTTTTTTGCACCTGCGTGAGCGGTGTGAGCGCTAACATCCGGGGCCCCGAAAACTGGCGGGAGCACCCGTCGGACAGGTCAGTGCAGTTCGTGCACCGACTGCTTGCCGCTCTTGAGCCAGCGCCCCGGCAATCGGCCGACGAGCTCGCCGAGCGGGTGCACCGCCGCCGACAGGATCTCGACGGAATCCTGCAGGATGTCGATCGAGATGCTCATGCGCTCGATGTTGGGAGCCACGGACGTCAATGTTTCGGAGAGCTTGACCAGTTGGTCCAGTGGGCCGCCCTTGGCCGTCAATCTCTCGATTGGACCGTCCTCGGCGAGCAGCGTCTCGAGGATTCCGTCTTCGGCAATGGCGCGTTCGATCAGGCCGTCCTGACGTGTGAGCACCTCGAGGGGGCCGTCCGTTGCCGTCAGTCGTTCGAGCGGACCGTTGGTGGCGGTGATGCGGTCGAGCAGACCGCCTTCGGCCAGCAGTCGTTCGAGTGGACCGTCCTCGGCCAGTAGCCGATCGAGCGGCCCACCGGGTGCGAGGATTCGTTCGACCGGACCGCCGGGGGACAACAGGCGCTCGAGGGTTCCGTCCTCGGACGTGAGGCGATCGACGACGCCACCCTGGGCGAGCAGGCGATCCAGTGGCCCGCCTTCCTTGAGTGCATTGCCCAGGGCGCGGTCGTCGGAGGTGAGCTGACCGAGTTGGGCGAGCAGTTGCATCGTGCCGCCGCGCGGATTGGCGAGCGAGGCCACTCCTGCGGTGCCGGACGCGCCGGTGGCCAGCGCCATTCGGGTGGTTGCCAGCGCGACCTCGGCGACGCCGATCGCCTGTTCGGCAATGGCAATTCCGGCGCGCGCGGGCAGTGTGATCGCTGACACCCAGTTCATCGTTTTACTGTAACTGCTCGTAGCTCGGAAAATCAGTGAAGAACTTTCAGTCCCACGACGCATCCGACGATGCCGACCAGAAGCGCGACCTTGAGCAGTGATGCGGCTTCTTCGCCGGTGATCATGGCGTAGGTGACGGTGAGGGTGGCACCGATTCCCACCCAGACGGCGTAAGCGGTTCCGGTGGGCAACGACCGCATCGCGATTGCGAGACCGATCATGCTGAGCACCACCGCGACCCCGAAGACGGCGGACGGTCCGAGTTTGGTGAAGCCCTCGGACTTACCGAGCGCGGTTGCCCAGATCGCTTCGAGAACACCGGAGACGACGAGAATGAGCCAAGCCATGAGAAATCACTCCTTGCACCGTCTTGTCGCTGTTCGGGTACGGTGCGCTCGTCCGATTGTCGGAAGTGACTTGTACGATCGTACCAATTTTGACGGGTGATGGCCAGGAAATGTCGGTGGGTGCCGGCGTGCGCATGTCCGCTCACAGGAACCTCACAGCGAGAGTCCAGCGAACGAGCAGCATCTCGCGCAAAGATGGACACCGTGAGCGAGACACCCGAGGCCCGAGTACTGATCGTCGACGACGAACCGACCATCGTCGAACTGCTGTCGGTCAGTCTGAGGTTTCAGGGATTCGAGGTGGCGACGGCGTCGTCCGGCCCCGAGGCTCTCGACAAAGCGCGTAACTTTCGGCCCGAGGCTCTCGTTCTCGACGTGATGATGCCCGGCATGGACGGGTTCGGTCTGTTGCGCCGACTGCGCGCGGACGGAATCGATGCGCCCGCGCTGTTCTTGACGGCACGCGATTCGGTGGACGACAAGGTGACCGGGCTGACCCTCGGTGCGGACGACTACGTCACCAAGCCGTTCTCGCTCGAGGAGGTCGTGGCACGACTCCGGGTGATCCTGCGCCGGTCGGGCAAGAGCGAGGATGCGCAGCCGTCGCGAGTTGCGTTCGCAGACATCGAACTCGACGACGACACCCACGAGGTGTGGAAGGCGGGGGAACCGGTATCCCTCTCGCCTACCGAGTTCACGCTGTTGCGGTACTTCATGGTGAACGCGGGAACCGTGCTCAGCAAGCCGCGGATTCTCGACCACGTCTGGCACTACGACTTCGGTGGTGAAGTGGGAGTGGTGGAGTCGTACGTGTCGTATCTACGTCGCAAGGTCGACACCGGAGACACTCGCTTGATCCACACACTGCGGGGAGTCGGCTACGTCATGCGCCAGCCGCGGTGACCGGCATTCGAGCTCGCATTCGGAATCTGCCGCTGCGCTTCACTCTGGTCGCAGCGTTGCTGCTCCTGGTCGGACTGGGTCTGCTGGCGTCGGGTGTGGCGGTGACCTCGTCGCTCGAGACGTCGCTGATGCGTCGCCTGGATCAGCAACTGGTCGAAGCGTCCCAGGGGTGGGCGAAACCGGGTGGAGAACGCCCGCCGTTTCCGATCGACGAACCCAGCCCGAATCGACCGCCGACGAACTTCTTCGTGCGTTCCGTGGCGACCGACGGTACCGTCCGCGGCCCGATCAACGATGTGGCCGAAAGTGTTCCGGACCTCTCGGGTGCGCCGTCGGCAACCCCGGAGACCGTCGGTTCCGAGGGCGACCCGTCGAAGGAGTGGCGGGTGATCACGGTGACCAACAGCGAGGGTTCCACCACCGTGGGAATGTCGCTCAGCGCCAACCAGCAGACCGTCAGCAGGCTTGTGGTGCTCCAGTTCTATATCGGCGCGGCCGTGTTGCTGGCTCTCGCCGTGATCGCCTATTTTGTGGTGCGGCGCAGCCTTCGTCCACTGCGTGAGGTGGAGACGACGGCCGCCGCCATCGCTGCCGGAGACCTGCATCGCCGGGTCCCCGAGTGGAGTGAGAAGACCGAGGTGGGCCGATTGTCGGCCGCCCTGAACGGAATGCTCTCGCAGATTCAGCGTGCCTTCGCGGCGACCGCGGCCTCGGAGGAGGCGGCGCGCGCGTCCGAGGACCGGATGCGCCGATTCGTCGCCGATGCCAGCCACGAACTACGAACACCGCTGACGACGATTCGCGGTTTCGCCGAGTTGTACCGGCAGGGCGCGATGAGCGACATCTCGTTGCTGATGACGCGTATCGAAGGTGAATCGGCACGCATGGGCCTGCTCGTCGAAGACCTGCTCATGCTCGCCCGCCTCGACGCCCAGCGGCCTCTCGACATGCGCCGTGTCGACGTATTGACCATCGCAGCCGATGCCGTGCACGACGCCAAGGCGGTATCTCCCGCGCGGGACATCTCGCTGAAGGTGTTGGCGGGGCCGGGAATACCCGAAGTCGACGGCGACGACGCTCGGCTGCGTCAGGTGCTCGCGAACCTCGTCGGAAACGCGGTACGCCACACCCCCGAATCGGCGTCGATCACCGTGTGCGTGGGGACGACTCGGTCGTCGGTACTACTCGAAGTCGAGGACACCGGGCCCGGTCTGGCCGAGGACGAGGCCGCGCACGTCTTCGAACGCTTCTATCGAGCCGACTCGTCGCGGACACGCGAGAGCGGCGGCAGCGGGCTCGGACTGTCGATCGTCGCGGCATTGGTGGCGGCGCACAACGGTACCGTCTCGGTGCGGAGCACTCCCGGAACGGGCGCGAGCTTTCGCGTCGAATTACCGAGGCCGACAGGCTGATTCGTCGGCTTCGCGAGATGGCTCCTCGTTCGATCGCGCCTTCCTGCGCTCGGCGAGTTTGGTGTACGCCGCGGCGGCGAGTGGCGCAGCAACGAGCATCGACACCAGGCGGATCACCTGTACGCACGCGACGAAGGTGACATCCGACCCCGTGGTCGCGGACACGGCGAGCACCGCCGCCAGACCGCCGGGTGTGGTCGCGAGATACCCGGTCAGCATGCTGACTCCGGTGATCGCGGACAGCGCCCAGCCGAACAGTGCGCAGACAACCCCGATCGACACGACCAGCAGTGCAGCCCACGGAAAGATCCGTCCGATGGCACGCAGGCTCGCGACGGTGAAGGCAAGGCCCGCTTGCCATCCGATGACGATGAATGCGACCGGCAACAGCACTGCGGGCACCGAGATGTCGACGGGCCACCCGAGTAGTTCGCAGGCACCCGCGACGATCAGTGGCCCCAGGGTGGCGGGCGCGGGCAGTCGGATCAGCCGCGCGAGCACGATGCCGATGACGACGGCACCGATCAGAAAGGCCGTGCCGACGAACCACGGGGTCGTCGACTGCTCCTGGGTTCCTGCCCCGCCGTCGGTGTCGGTATGGAAGGCGAAGGTGACGATCAGGGGCATCGTGACGACCACGAGTGCGACGCGGAGGTACTGGACCACGGCGACGATTCGCTCGTCACCGCCGAGTTCGCGGGCAATGGAAACCAGACCCGTTGCACCACCGGCAATCAGGGACAGCGCCCCGGTGACGGGGTCGACGTCGCGGTGCAGTGCGAGCAGTGCACCGCAACCGGCGCTGACGACGAGCGTCCCCGCGCCGACGAGAACGGCGGGAATCCAGTTCTCGCCCAACGCCCCGAGCGTGTCGGTGTCGAGCATCAGGCCGATGGTCACCGCCAGCGTGCCCTGCGCTGCCATCGATGCGGGCCGGGGTACCGCAGCAGGGCCCAGGCCGGTCAGAGCGAAAACCACGGCGACGACGAGAGCGGCGAACAGGGACGGTGCCGTCAGGCCCAGGGCTTCGAAAAGGGCCCAGCCCCCGACGGATACGGCTGCGAGGCCGATCCATCGGAGGCTGTGCCCGAGTATTCGCCTCATCCGTTTCGGAGCACTCACGCTCCGGACTTGACCAGCAGAACAGGAACCGGGATCTCGAGCAGCAGACGCTGAATCGTCTGTCCCATCAGGAACTTTCCGACCGTCGAGCGGTGGCGAGAACCGACTACCAGGATCTCGGACTTCTGCTCTTCCACCAGTGTCAGCAGGGTGTTGACGGCGTCGGGATCGGGCCTGCCCACTGCCACGGTCCAGGAGACGGAGTCGGCGTCATCGATGTCGGTGAGGGCCGTGTCCACTGCGGTGGAGACCGCAGCAGTTTCGGCTGCCTCGGCGGACGGCTCGGCCGATCCCGACAGTGCATGCAGGACGACGAGGCCCGTCTCCCGGATGCGTGCTTCTCGAACTGCGGCCGCCAGTGCTGCGCGGCCCTCGGGTGAATTGTTGTGCAGTACGCCAACAGTCATGACGGTTTCTCCTTCAGGAAGGTGGGGTGGGGGATCAGCCGAAGGGGATCTGGCCGAGAACGATGCCGACGGCCAGCATGGCTAGGGACACGACCACCGCTCGCCACAGCACCTTCTTGTGGTGATCGGCCAACGACACTCCGGCGAGGGTGACCAGCAGCAGGATGGCCGGAACCAGCGGACTCTGCAGGTGGACGGGCTGGCCGGTGATCGAGGCTCGTGCCATCTCCACCGGATCGATGCCGTACTTGCTCGCGGTCTCGGTCAGGACCGGCAGGATGCCGAAGTAGAAGGCGTCGTTGGTCATGAAGAACGTCAGCGGGATGCTGAGGATTCCGGTGATGACGGCCAGGTACGGGCCCATGCCGGACGGGATGACGTTGAGCAGCCATTCGGCCATGGCCTCGACCATGCCGGTGCCCTGGAAGACGCCGGTGAGGATTGCCGCGGCGAGCACCATGGCGACCACCGAGACGATGGAGGACGAGTGCCGTGCGATCGCGTCGCCCTGCTCCTTGACCTTGGGGAAGTTGACCGTCAGGGCGATGGAGGCAGCGATCATGAACAGAACCGGAATCGGCAGGATGTCCATGACGAGGATGACGAGCAGGATGACCGTCAGAGCAGCGTTGAACCACAGCAGCTTCGGGCGCAGGGTGTCGCGATTGGGATCGAGGCCGTCGAAGAACTGACCCGACTCGCCCTCGTCCGATCCGCCGGTTCCTGCTCCGCCGCCGCCCTTGCCGCCCTTGCCGCCCTTACGAAGACTTCCGCCGCCGGAGGCGACCAGCTCGGGCTCGTAGATCAGCTTGCCGATGCGGCGACGCTCCATGATGCCCAGGTGGACGGCGAACAGCAGCACGATGATCAGGCCGACGATCATGGACGGAACCATCGGGACGAAGACGTCGGAGGGTGAGATTCCGAGAGCGGATGCGGCGCGAACCGTCGGGCCACCCCACGGGATGATGTTCATCGTGCCGTTGGCAAGGCCGGCGACCACAGTCAGAATCACCGGACTGACACCGAGTTTGAGGTACAGCGGTAGGAGCGCGGAGGTGACGATGATGAATGTCGTCGAGCCGTCACCGTCGAGCGAGACGACCATGGCCAGGATGGCCGTTCCCACAACCAGTTTCATCGGGTCGTTGCGCACGACGCGCAGGATGCCGCGCACCAGTGGGTCGAACAGTCCGACGTCGATCATGATTCCGAAGAAGATGATGGCGAAGAACAGCAGGGCCGCGGTGGGGGCCAGGGACTTGATGCCGTCGGTGATCATGTCACCGATGCCGAGTCCGGCACCGGCCAGCAGGCCGAAGATGACGGGAACGAGCGTGAGCGCGACGACGGGCGTGGCTCTCTTGGTCAAGATCAAGAACATGAAGGCGGCTACCATGAGGAAGCCGAGTATCACCAACATCGTGCACTCCTTCTCGAAATGTGTGAGGTGGGTCCGGTTGGACTACGTGTTGTGACTGAAGTTACGTAACCGGCATCACATGTTCGCCGTTGTGCGCACTACCCGCGCAAGCAACGTAAAGAGCCTTTTGCGCATTGTGCTCGAGCAGCTCGCGCTCTAGCCTTGGCACGTGCGATTGAGGACTCAAGTGCTGTTGCTGCAGGCTGCGTTGGTTGCGGTGGCGCTGGCAGTGGCCTTCGGGGTGTTCGCGATCAGCAGCGGTGAGCAGGCAAGTGAGGAGTACGGCGAGCGGGCACTCGCGGTCGCGCGCACGGTGGCGTCGGATCCGCAGGTGCGTTCGCTCGTCGAGCAGTTCTCGGCCGCGGACACCGCAGGTACCGATGCTGCGCCGGCCGGGGTGTTGGCCGGCGGCGCACTGCAGCGGGCGGGCGAAAGTGCGCGGGAACGCACCGATGCCCTGTTCGTCGTGATCACCGACGATCGGGGCCTGCGTTTGGCGCACCCCGATCCGACCGTCCTGGGGCAACGGGTGAGCACCGATCCGTCGGGTGCGTTGGCCGGCAACGAGGTGGTCGAGCAGGAGCGCGGCACGCTGGGTGACTCCGTTCGCGCCAAAGTTCCTGTGCTGGCGCTCGGTTCGACCGACGTGGTGATCGGCGAAGTGAGTGTCGGCATCTCCACGACGGCCGTGCACACCGAACTGGTGAAAGATCTGATCAACGGCGCGCTGGTGACCGGAGCAGTGCTGCTGTTGGGTGTGCTCGGCTCGATCCTGTTGGCGCGCAGATGGAAGCGGCTGACCCTCGGGCTCGAACCGGAAGAATTGGCCGAGCTCGTGCGTGAGCAGGAGGCGGTGCTGCACGGGATCGGCGAAGGCGTGGTGGCCATCGACCCCGACGGCGTCGTCACGGTGGTCAACGACGAGGCGCGCACGCTGCTGTCGATCGACGGCAAGCCCGGGATGCGTGTCGAGGACATCGGCCTGACGCCCAGATTGCTCGAGGTCATCGAATCGCCGACGGCGGAACCGGTACTGGCGGCTGTGAACGAGGTCGTGGTGATCGCGGCTGCTCGAAAGGTGCTGCGCGACAATCGAGATCTCGGTACGGTGCTGACCGTGCGCGACCGAACCGATGTGGAGGCGCTGACCCGTCAGCTCGACGCGGTGCAGTCGATGTCTGCCGTGCTGCGCGCGCAACGGCACGAGTTCGCGAACCGAATGCATCTGGTCAGTGGACTGCTGCACGAGGGCCATCCGGACCGCGCGTCTGAGTACATCGACGAGATTCTGGGTGTGGGACCGAGATCGGAAGCAGTCGAGGGAATCGACGCCGTGTCCGATGCGTATCTGCGTTCCTTCCTCACCGCCAAGGCCGCGCACGCCCGTGAGAGTGGTGTGCGCCTGGTGCTGGGGGAGAACACCTGGGTCGGCGGCGAATTGGTCGGACCTGTGGATGTCACCACCGTGCTCGGCAATCTGATCGACAATGCGATCGATGCGGCCCGGCTCGGGGCGCGTCGACCTGCCGAGGTGGAAGTGGAACTGGTGCAAGAAGATTCGACCCTGCACATCGTCGTCGTCGATTCGGGTGACGGCGTCTCGTTGACACCCGAGCAGGTGTTCGTCGAGGGCGTCTCGACCAAATCGACAGCGGATACCCCCGGTGGTCGAGGTGTGGGACTGGCATTGAGCAGACAGATCGCGCGTACCCGTGGCGGCGATGTGACATTGGCCGATGTCGGTGGGCAGATCACGGCAGACAACGACCGTGGCGGCGCGGTGTTCATCGCCACGATTGCCGACGCACTACTGATTCAGGAAGTGACACAATGAGAGTTCTCGTCGTCGACGACGACTTCAGGGTCGCAGATCTGCATGCGGCACTGGTGAATTCGCTCGACAACTACGAGGTGGCCGCGGTGGCGACCAGTATCGCCCAGGCGCGTGAGCTGCTGACGGCACAGTCGTTCGACCTCGCTCTGGTCGACGTGTACCTGCCCGACGGGTCCGGTATCGACCTGGTCCGCGAACTCCCGTGCGACGCGGTGGTGCTCTCGGCCGCGGCGGATCAGCAGACTGTCCGCTCGGCGATGACCGCGGGCGCGTGGACGTATCTGATCAAACCGTTCCCGCGCTCGGCGTTGGTCGACCGGCTCACCGGATACCTGAATTACCGCGGCGCTCTGGATCGTTCGGAGGAACTGACCCAGGCGGACATCGACGGAGGACTCGACGCCCTGCGCCCTCGTGCTGCGGCACCGGTGCCGACCTCGCAGTCGGTCACCCGTGATCTGGTGCTCGAAGCGGTGCGCGGTACGGCCGAGCCGATGTCTGCCGGCGAAGTCGCTGCTGCAATCGGAATTTCGCGAGCGACCGCGCAACGCTATCTGGCCACCCTGGTCTCCAAAGGACGGTTGCGGATGCAGCTGCGCTACGGGTCGACCGGGAGGCCGGAGCAGGAGTACTCGTCAGCGCCGGGTGCGTGAGAACGCCACCACCACGGCCCCGAGAACCGATATCGCGGCAGTCACCAGGGCTGCTGTGTTCCAGCCCGTCGTCAATGCCGCTGCGCTGTGATTGCTTGCCGGAACAGCCACCACCGCAACCACGGTGACGCCGACCGCGGACCCGACGTAGCGTGCAGTGTTGTTCGCTCCGCTGCCCATTCCGCCGCGGCCGGCGGGGACGCTTGCCACCGCCTCGCGACCGAGAGCGGCATTGAGTACCCCGCTGGCAATACCTGCTACGAGCAGTCCGGGCAGTAGTCGGGGCCAGGATGCGTTGTCGGACAACCCCGACACCATCACCATTCCTATCGCTACGCCCACCAAACCGACCGCGAGTTGCGTCCGACCGCTCACCGATGCAGGGAGCCTGCGGGCCAACAGAGCGGTGACGACCGACGTCCCGGACCATCCGAACAGCAGCAGGGCTGCCCCGAGAGCATCGATTCCCAATGCGGTGCCGACGAATCCGGGCATGTACGACATCAACGCGATGATCCCGCCGCCGGTGGCGAGTGCCGCGACCGTCGCTGCGAGAAAGGGCGGGTGCCGGAAGAGGGTGAGATCCAGCATCGCCGTCGCACTGCGTAATTCGAGGAACGTGAAAGCGGCCAGCAGTAGTGCGGCGAGGACGAAGAGAACGATGGGAGTCACGGCGGTCCAGCCCTGCCTGCCCTCGACCAACGCGGCCAGCAACGAGGCTATGCCGGTTGCCAACAGCAGCGCGCCGACCGGATCGAGCCCGCGCGGGGCGTCGGACCTGGATTCTTCGACGAGTAGGTGCGCGGCGACGGCGAGTGCGACCGTGGCGACGGCAAGAACCACATAGGCCTCGCGCCAGCTCGCCCAGCGATCGAGTAGGGCGGCCAGCAACGGGCCGAGAGCAATGCCGGCACCGACGCTCGCGCCCCAGACTCCGCTCGCTTTTGCGCGCACGGGGCCGGCGGGGTGAGTGTGGGCGATGATGCCCAGGCTCGATGCGATGACCGCGGCACCGCCGAGGCCCTGAAGGATGCGGGCCAGTACGAAGATCAACGTGTTCGGAGACACGGCACTGATCAGCGTGCCGACGGCCAATACCGCGGCCCCGAGTGCGAAGGTGCGGCGACGGCCGAAGTCGTCGGCGACAGTCCCGGTGGTGAGCAGTGCGGCGGCGAGACCGATGCTCATCGAGCTGAGAATCCAGGTACGCCCCGCTGCGTCGGACATAAGATCTGCCGCGGTGCTGTTGATCGTCGCGAGCGGGGCGGTGAAGGCCATCAGGGTCAGCAGGGTGCCGAGGGCTGCGATGGAGAGTGCTCGGGTGCTGTTCGTCGTGCTGGTGGGCGAAAGTGCACTGTCGGTCATTGTCGTCCTTTTGGTCTGGTGATCGAACTGTAAACGCCCAACTTGGTTCGGTCAACAGACTGTACGATTACCTCATGGCACTCGGAATCGACTACGCCCGCCAGGACTGTTCCCTGGCCCGTGCTCTGGAACTGGTCGGCGAGCGCTGGACCATGCTCATCGTGCGCGACTGTTTCTTCGGCGTCCGACGCTTCGGCGATTTCCAGGTCCACCTCGACATTTCCAAGGCGGTTCTCGCCCAACGCCTCGGCGCGCTGGTCGACGCGGGGCTGCTCGAACGGCAAGCCCGAGCCCTCGACGGCGGACACGACGACTACGTCCCGACGCCCGCCCTCGAGCGACTGTGGCCTGCCGTCTTCGCCCTGAGCTACTGGGGTGAGGAACAGACCGCGAAACCCGCAGGGAGGCGTCGACGATTCCTGCACGCGGACTGCGGAACCGACCTCGGGAAACTGGGCATGTGCCCCGAATGCGGGGTGGCGCCCGAGCCCCGCGACATCGACACCGACATCGGGCCCGGGTACGACCCCGACACGCGATCCGACGAGGTGTCGATGCAGCTGCGGACGCGTCGACGCTTGCTCACGCCTCTGCGGTGAGCGAGGTGCGTCAGTTCGGGACGTGAGCCTCGTGGCCGAGGTTGCGCAACGCCGCTCGTATCTTGTGTGCGGCCTCGTCCTGAGATTCGGCCGACGGATTCGGGTCGGCACCGGAGATGTCGAAGTTGCCCATGTCGTAGGCCGGGAACACGTGCAGGTGCAGGTGCGGTACTTCGAGCCCGGCGATGAGTAGGCCCGCTCGGGGAGCGTCGAACGCAGTCCTGACGGCCTGACCGATGATCTGTGCGACGGCAGTGATCTTGGCGAACGCGGCACCGTCGACGTCCTGCCACTGGTCGATCTCCGCACGTGGAACCACCAGTGTGTGGCCCTGCGTGACCGGCGCAATCGTCAGAAACGCGACCACGTCGTCGTCCTGCCAGACGAAACGTCCCGGAATCTCGCCGGCGATGATCTTGCTGAAAATGGAAGCCATGGGAACAGGATGCACTACCGGGTTCGGGTGGGTAGAGCTCCGCTCCTGCATCTCCCAGCCAATTGCCAGGTCCATCGCAGGGCGATGCAAGGTCCGGGCTCGATTCTGGTCCACATGACAACGAATTCCCTCGCACGAGCAGCAGGCCAGCGGCCCGGCTCGAACGCCACTGCCACTCTCGAGGTGGTCATTCCGGTCTACAACGAAGAAGCCGATCTCGAACAGTGCATTCGTCGTCTGCACGAGCACCTCGAGGACCGAATCCCGTTCCGGTCCTCGATCACGATCGCCGACAATGCCAGCACCGACGGAACGCTCGCCGTCGCGCATCGACTCGCCGACGAGATCGACGGAGTCCAGGTTCATCATCTGGACGAGAAGGGACGCGGCCGGGCACTCAAAGCCGTGTGGCTGGCCTCGGACGCCGATGTCGTGGCCTACATGGACGTCGATCTCTCGACCGACCTCAACGCCCTGATGCCGCTCATCGCACCCCTGATGTCCGGTCACTCGGACCTCGCCATCGGGTCGCGGCTGAACCGATCGTCTCGGGTGGTCCGCGGGGCCAAGCGTGAATTCATCTCGCGCAGTTACAATCTCATTCTGCGCACCTCGCTGCGCGCGCGCTTCTCGGACGCGCAGTGCGGCTTCAAGGCCATGCGTACCGATGTCGCGCAGAAGTTGCTCCCGCTGGTCGAAGACACCGGCTGGTTCTTCGACACCGAATTGCTGGTCATCGCAGAAAAAGTGGGCCTGCGTATTCACGAGGTGCCCGTCGACTGGGTCGACGACCCGAACAGCAGCGTCAACATCGTCGACACCGCCGTCAAGGACCTGCAGGGGTGCTGGCGCGTCGGCCGAGCCCTTGCCACCGGAGTACTGCCTGTCGCCGAACTACGTCGAAGCCTGGGACGGGAGCCGCTCGTGCCCGGTGTACCGCACGGAATGATCAGCCAGATGGTGCGATTCGGCATCATCGGCGTTGCCAGTACCGTCGCCTATGCACTGCTGTACCTCATGCTGCACTCGTTGATCGGCGCACAGGCAGCGAACTTCTTCGGGCTGCTGATCACCGCGGTGCTCAACACCGCGGCGAACCGTGCGTTCACCTTCGGGGTCCGCGGATCGGACGGTGCGGGCAAGCATCAACTGCAAGGACTGGCCATCTTCGGATTCGCTCTCCTCGTCACCAGCGGATCGCTTGCGGTGCTGCACGCCTGGGTTCCCGATGTGTCACGGCACGTCGAACTCGCCGTCCTGATCGTCGCCAATCTCGTTGCCACGGTCTGCCGATTCGTCGCACTGCGGTGGGTCTTCCGTAGCTCGTTGGACGCAGGCTCGGAGTCCGCCCGTTCGGAGAAGAGCCTGTGACGACGACGATCGAGCGGCCGTCCGCGGCCGAATCGTCCGCGCCCGCGGCCACCCCGCGGTGGGAACTGATCGGGCTGGTGGCACTACTTTTCGGCACCGGCGTTGCCTATATCTGGGGACTCGGTGCCTCGGGTTGGGCCAACTCCTTCTATTCGGCCGCGATTCAGGCGGGTTCGGTGTCGTGGAAGGCCTTCTTCTTCGGGTCCTCCGACGCCGCGAACTCGATCACCGTCGACAAGCCGCCGATGTCGCTGTGGTTGATGTCGTTGTCGGTGCGCATCTTCGGGCTCAACACGTGGGCGATGCTGGTGCCGCAGGCTCTCCTCGGGGTCGCCTCGGTGGCACTGCTCCGCGCCACCGTCAAGAGACGCTTCGGCGGAGCGGCCGGTCTGCTCGCAGGCTCGGTGCTGGCCGTGACTCCGGTTGCCGCATTGATGTTCCGTTTCAACAATCCCGACGCGCTGCTCGTGCTGCTGATGATCGCATCGGTCTGGGCGCTGCTGCGAGGCGTCGAGACCGGAAAGACCAAGTGGCTGTTGATCACCGGCATGTTCGTCGGATTCGGCTTCCTCACCAAACAACTCCAGGTGATGCTTGTCGTGCCGCCGCTGGCGTTGACCTACCTGATCGCCGGGCCGCCGAAGTTCCTCACCCGATTGCTGCAACTGTTCGGTGCACTGGGCGCGATGATCGTCTCGGCCGGATGGTGGATTCTGATCGTGGAATTCTGGCCGGCGTCGTCCCGGCCGTGGGTCGGCGGTTCGCAGAACAATTCGATCCTCGAACTCACGCTCGGCTACAACGGATTCGGTCGCCTCAGTGGTGACGAGACCGGAAGTGTCACCCCCGGCCGCGGCGGTATGGGCGGCGACATGGCCGGTGGAATGGCCGGGGGCATGCCCGGCGGAATCTGGGGAGAAACCGGCATCTTCCGCATGTTCGACGCTTCCCAGGGCGGCCAGATCGCCTGGCTCATCCCGGCTGCGCTGATTCTGCTGGTTGTCGGACTCGTGTTGCGCGGCAGAGCACCTCGAACCGACGGGCAACGCGCGTCGCTGATCGTCTGGGGTTCCTGGCTGCTCGTCACCGGGCTGACGTTCAGCTTCATGGCCGGAATCTTCCACGCGTACTACACCGTTGCGCTCGCACCCGCCGTTGCCGCGCTGATCGGCATCGGCAGCGTCCTGCTGTGGCGGCAACGCGATACGTACTGGGTACGCGTTGCGATGGCCGTCGCGGTGGCGTCGACCGTGGCGATGGCGTGGGTGTTGCTGCGTCGCAGTGAGAGTTTTGTGCCGTGGTTGAAGTGGGCGATTCTCGTCGTCGGAATTCTGGCGGCGGTGGCTCTGCTGATTCCGGCGCTGACGCGAGGGAGGGTGGCAGCTGCGTCGATCATGGCGGTGATGTTCGCCGGACTCGCCGGTCCGACGGCCTACGCGGTCGATACCGTCGATACTCCACATACTGGAGCCATCGTCTCGGCCGGTCCGAACACCGGTATGCGCGGATTCGGCGGTATGGGCGAAGGTCGGGGCGGCCCGGGCGGAATGCCCGGCGGTATGCAGTTGCCTGCCGGGGTTCAGTTGCCTGCCGGAATGCAACCGCCTGCGGGTTTCCCGGGTCAGGCGGGGGCTGCCGGCGGCGACGGCGGGGCCGAGATGGGCGGAACGGCTCGGGGTATGGGCGGCGGTATGGGTGGTCTGCTCGAAGGCAGCGCACCGACCGCGGCGATCACCGAGATGCTCGAGCAGGACGCCGACTCGTACACCTGGGTGGCAGCGGCGATCGGAGCCAACACCGCGGCCGGCTATCAACTGGCCACCGAGGATCCGGTCATGCCCGTCGGCGGATTCAACGGCACCGACCCCTCGCCGACTCTCGCCCAGTTCCAGCAGTACGTCGCCGATGGACAGATCCACTACTTCATCGGAGGCGGCGGTATGCCGGGAATGGCCTCGGGTACCTCGGCCGAGATCTCGGCGTGGGTCACCGAGAACTTCACCGCGACCACGGTCGACAACGTGACGTTCTACGACCTGACGCAGTAACACCGAACCATCACGAAAGAGCCCCGCACCCTGACAGGTGCGGGGCGCTTTCGCGCCGAGCAGATAGTCTGATGCACTGTGCGCGTACTAGTCATAGGTTCCGGTGCTCGTGAGCACGCCCTCCTACTTGCGTTGAAGGCCGATCCGTCGGTCGAGAAGCTCTTCGTGGCTCCCGGCAACGCAGGCACCGCGAAGCTCGCCGAGCAGCACTCGGTCGACGTGGCCTCCGGGGAGGCGGTGACCGCGCTGGCGAAGAAACTCGACGCAGATCTTGTGGTCATCGGACCCGAGGTGCCCTTGGTTCTCGGGGTCGCCGACGCGCTCCGCGAGGCAGGCATCGCCGCGTTCGGCCCCTCCGCCGACGCCGCGCGCATCGAGGGATCCAAGGCCTTCGCCAAGGACGTGATGGCAGCAGCCGGTGTCCGCACCGCACACAGCGAAATAGTCGACTCACCCGCTTTGCTGGACGCAGCTCTCGACCGCTTCGGTCCGCACTGGGTGGTCAAGGACGACGGTCTGGCCGCGGGCAAAGGCGTCGTCGTCACCACCGATCGCCTCATCGCCCGCGATCACGCTGCCGAGCTCCTCGAGAACGGTCACCCGGTGCTGCTGGAATCGTTCCTCGACGGACCCGAGGTCTCCCTCTTCTGCCTCGTCGACGGCGAGAGTGTGGTGCCGTTGCTGCCCGCGCAGGACCACAAACGCGTCGGCGACGGAGATACCGGGCCCAATACCGGCGGCATGGGTGCGTACACCCCGTTGCCGTGGTTGCCCGAGGGTGCGGTGGAGCAGATCGTGCGCGACGTGGTGAAACCCGTTGCTGCCGAGATGGTGAAGCGCGGCGTGCCGTTCTCCGGACTGCTGTACGCCGGCCTGGCGATGGGTGCCGACGGCCCGGCCGTCGTCGAATTCAACTGCCGCTTCGGTGATCCCGAGACCCAGGCGGTGCTGGCGTTGCTCGATTCACCTCTCGGTGAGGTGCTGAACGCGACGGCAACCGGCACTCTCCCGTCGCTGCCGCCGCTGCGCTGGAAGGACGGCGCAGCCGTCACCGTCGTCATCGCCGCCGAGAACTACCCCGGTCGCCCCCGGATCGGTGACGAGATCCTCGGCTCCGACGGCGCTGGCGTCCTGCACGCAGGCACTGCGATCAAGGACGGAGTTGTGGTCTCTGCGGGCGGACGCGTGTTGAGCGTGGTCGGCACCGGATTCGACCTCACCGCCGCCCGCGACGACGCCTACTCCCGAATTGCTGGAATCCGCTTGCCGGGCAGTCACTTCCGCACCGACATCGGACTGGCTGCAGTGGAGGGTCGCATCTCGCTGTAGGTGACCTGGGTGACTCGCAGGTGCGCTGAGTGTCCACAATTTCGCCTACCACACGGGATCCCGTGTGCCGGCCGAAAAAGTGGACACTCACGTCAGTTGTCCACAGGTAGCAGCGTTATCCACATTTCTCGAATCGCCCGCCCACGAGTGGATTTCCGACGCCAGGCTGTAGTCCATGGGGGTATACACGAGGCAGCAGCTGTTGGACACCGGCGTCAGCGAGGGCGCAATTGCGTATCGGACGAGAGCCGGCACACTGACCAGGCTGCTTCCGAGCATCTACTGCACCGGCGAACCGAC
Organism: Rhodococcus sp. WWJCD1; assembly: GCF_002258735.1. Classification (NCBI taxonomy): domain Bacteria; kingdom Bacillati; phylum Actinomycetota; class Actinomycetes; order Mycobacteriales; family Nocardiaceae; genus Rhodococcus; species Rhodococcus sp. WWJCD1. The sequence continues at coordinate 102,389 of NZ_NOXY01000008.1, read as the reverse complement.
GTACCGGGACCGGTGCGTCGCCGCTACGCTCTGGCAACCGCACGCAGTGCTGAGCCATCTCGCTGCGGCGTGGTGGTGGAATTTGCTCGAGCACGAACCCGATCACGTGGACATCACAGTTCCTCGCACGTCGAGAACTCGCGGTCCGAAGTGGCTGCGGGCGTACCGACGCAGTCTCACCGAGTCGAGCTTCGCGGACGGTCTGCCGGTCGTGACCATCGAGCAGTCCATCGTCGACGTCGCTGTGTCGCTGACCCGGCCTGAATTAGAGCAGTTCTTCGACTCTGCGCTGAGCCGCGCGGTGAGCTGGCGCGGGGTCGCGAGGCAATGCGAGAAGTCGGCCGGGATGGCCGGTATCACCGAGGTGAGAAGGCAGCTGCGACTGTGTTGCCCGCGCACTCTGTCCGAACCCGAACGCTTGGTGGCTCGGGCACTCACGGCGGCGGGCTACTTCCTCGAGATCAACGCGGAGGTGGGGCCCTACTACGCGGATCTGATGGACCGTCGCGCTCGGGTGATCGTCGAAATCGATGGACGTGAATTCCACAGCGCACCGGGTGTGTTCACCAACGACCGCGTGCGCCAGAATGCTCTGCAACTCGACGGCTGGCTGGTGTTGCGCTATTCGGCGGCGATGGTGCTGACCGACCTGGATTATGTGGTGCGGCAGATCGTCGACACCGTACGACGTCGCCGGAAGGCACTGACGTGAGTGTCCACAATTTGTGCTGTCAGACGGGATCCCGTGGCTGCCGCGAAATAATGGACACTCAGTGCATCTGCGACGCGCGAATCGACGTCAGTAGTGTCGATCGAATGCATAGTGAATCGCAGCGATCGAAGGTCGAGCCGTTTCATGTGATGGATGTGTTCGCGGCAGCAGCCGAGCGGGCACGTACTCACGGCGATGTTCTCTCGCTCGCCGCAGGTCAGCCGTCCACCCGGGCACCCGGGCCCGTGTTGCGCGCCACCCGGGAGGCCCTGGACGCGCATCTGCTCGGGTACACCGAGACGCTCGGGATTCTGCCGCTGCGCCGGGCAATCGCCGAGTACCACAGCGCGCGGTACGGCATCACCGTCGACGCCGACGACGTGGTGATCACCACCGGGTCGTCGGGCGCGTTCACTCTGCTGTTCCTCGCTGCGTTCGACGCAGGGGATACCGTCGTCATGGCCAGGCCTGGGTATCCGGCCTATCGAAACACGTTGGCGGCGTTGGGCTGCCGGGTTGTCGAACTGGACTGCGTGGAAGAGACGCGGTTCCAACCGACCGTCGCGATGCTCGAGGAACTGCCCGAGCCGCCCGCCGGGTTGATCATCGCCAGCCCGGCCAATCCCACCGGCACGATCATCGACGCGGATGAGCTGGCCGCGATTGCGCGCTGGTGCGACGAGCACGGAACGCTGCTGATCTCGGACGAGATCTACCACGGCATCTCCTACGGCAATGCGCGTACGTCCAGCGCGTGGGAGACCTCGAAAGAATCCGTCGCCATCGGATCGGTGTCGAAGTACTTCTCGATGACAGGTTGGCGCTTGGGTTGGATGTTGCTGCCGACTCGATTGCGCAGGGCCGTCGAGCGATTGGCCTCGAACATGACGGTCTGCCCGCCGGCGATCTCTCAGGTTGCCGCCATCGGGGCGTTCACCGAGGAAGCTCGTATCGAGTTGGATTCGCACGTCGAGCGCTACGCCGTGAACAGAAGAATCCTGCTCGACGGTCTACCGGCCCTGGGCATCACCGATCTCGCACCGGCCGACGGTGCGTTCTACGTGTACGCCGATATCGCACACCTCACCGACGACTCGCGGAGTTGGTGTGCGCGTGTCCTTTCCGAGACCGGGGTCGCGCTGGCACCGGGCGTGGATTTCGACACCGTCCGCGGCAACCACACGGTGCGGTTCTCGTTCGCAGGCACCACCGCGGACGTCGAAGAAGCGTTGGAGCGACTACGTCGCATGTGAGCGTTTCCTCGTAGCAGGCTACGAGGCAGGAGTGGAGCCTGCGGAACAACAGGAAGGCCCTGCGCTCACATGCGGCGCAGCCGCTCCAATACCTCGTCGATGTCTGCGGAGTCGACGTCTCGGTGGGTCACGAAGCGCACCTTGCCCGCGACGGTTACTGCGGCGATACCCAATTCGGCCAGCTCCGCCACCGTCTGCACGGGGTCTGTGACCGATGCGAGCACGATGTTCGTCTCCGGCTCCGGCACGTCCCAGCCCTGCTCCCGCAGTCCACGGGCGAGGGTCGCTGCGTTGGCGTGGTCCGTGGCCAGATCACCGATTCGATCCAGCGCAACGAGCCCTGCCGCAGCCAGAACGCCACCCTGACGAACCCCGCCGCCCAACATCTTTCGGACGCGTCGGGCCTCGTGGATTCGCGCCGCGTCGGAGACCAACATCGAGCCGACGGGCGCTCCGAGACCCTTGCTCAGGCACACCTGCACCGTGTCGGCACCTGCAGTCAACGACGCAATCGGAACATCGAGCGCCACCGCGGCATTCCACAGCCGGGCACCGTCCAGGTGAATCCTCAGTCCCGAGTCACGTCCGGCTGCAACGAGTTCGGACCACTCGTCCGGTCCGAAGACGGTACCGCCGGCGAAGTTGTGAGTGTTCTCGAGCGAGAGCAGCGTAGTCCGCAGCGCGAAGTACGGCCCTGCGCCGCCTGCCTTGGCGCGCACGGTCGACGCGAGGGGACGGCCGGGGCCTGCGTCGTGGGGGAGGGCGTCGGGCATCCCGCCTGCCAACCACGCCGCGGTGCCGAGCTCGGATCCCAGCACATGCGCATGCTCGGGGGCCAGGAATCGATCGCCGCGCTGCAGATGCAGCATCAGCGCAATGATGTTGCCCATCGACCCCGACGGCACCCACAGTGCCGACTCGAATCCGAGCATGCCTGCGACTGCCTCTTCCAGTGCCGCCATAGTGGGGTCGTGATCGAGGACGTCGTCGCCCACTTCGGCGTCTGCCATGGCTTTTCGCATCACCGAATCGGGCCGGGTGATGGTGTCGGAGCGGAGGTCGATCGTTGGATGTGCCACGACCACTGACAATTCCATAGCGCCAAAGCAGTCCGACGAACGGCCTCGAGCTGGCACGATGACTTGAATGTCCGCAGGTCCGACCGAGTCGCAACACAAGGTGTCGGGTGCGACTCCGAAGGGGGTGCGCCGCCGCCAGGCATTGGCGTCGGCCGCTGCGGACCTCCTCGTCGAGGGTGGCTTCGACGCGGTTCGGCACCGATCCGTGGCCTCGCGAGCCGGGCTTCCGCTCGCGTCGACCACCTACTATTTCGAGTCCCTTGGAGACCTCGTTGCTGCGGCAGTCGACGTCGTCGGAACCCGTGAGATCGACGTCATGCGCGGTCGCATCGAAGACGAGGGCAAGTGCTCGAACGAAATGGAATCGACGGTCGACCTCATCGTCGACCTGCTCATCGGGCCACAGGACGGCCACGAGCAACTGATCGCACGATACGAGCGCTTCATCGCGTCGGCCCGGCATCCCGAACTGCGGGAAGTGCAACTGCGGCTGCGTGCTCAGATCGACGACCTGCTCACCGATGTGCTGCGTAGATCGGGCCGAACCGTGCAGGAAGAGCAGCTACGACGACTCGTGGCGGTGGTCGACGGAGCAGTGGTGGGCGCGCTCAGCGAAGTGGACCCCGATCCTCGTGAAATGGCGCGAAGCATGCTGTTGGCCGTCATCGACATCGTGGCACCGGCGGAACAGGTGCCGGCCGATTGACTCTGGCCCCTCAGGCCGGGGCGTTCAGCCCGAAGTCGCTCTCGCCGGACTCTGCGTCGTGGATTGGCAGCACCTCGCACACGCCGCCCTCGCAGACGGGGCCGTGGTCGTCGCCGATGATCTCCAAAGGACCGCTCATGAGCCGGCGGCGGCTTTCTGCAGGACCTCTGCGAACACCGACGGTTCCTGCGCGCCCGACACACCGAGCCGTCCGTCGATCACGAAGAACGGCACACCGCTGATCCCGTAGGCGATGGCTTGCTCCTTGTCCGCGCGCACTGCTGGCAGGAACTCCTCGGACTTCAGCGCCTCGACCACCTCGTCGCGGTCGAGGCCGACCTCCGCGGCCAGGTCGGCGAGGTCGTCGGTGCGGCCGACGTGGCGGCCCTCCTCGAAGTAGGCCGCCAGGAGCCGTTCCTTCATCTCGACCTGCCTGCCCTTCGACTTGGCGAAGTGCAGGAGCTCGTGCGCCTTGACGGTGTTGGTGTGCTGCAAGGCGTCGAAGTCGTACGCGAGCCCCTCGCCTGCGGCCAGCTCGGTCATCTGCCCCAACATCTGCGTGACCTGGGCGGCCGGCATGCCTTTGTGAGAGACGAGAAAGTCGACCTCGCTGCCGTCGAAGTCGACCGGTGTGTCGGGTGCCAGCTCGAACGAGTGGAACTCCACCTCGAGCGTTCCGCCCTCGGCGGTGAACTCCGCAGCGCCTGCCTCGAAACGGCGCTTGCCGACGAAGCACCACGGGCACGCGATGTCTGACCAGATATCGACCTTCACTGTTCGGCTCACGACGGCTCCAACATCGGAACGCGCTGCGGTTATTCCACGCTGCGGCGATGCTCGGTCCGACGGCCGAATTCGAGTCCGACCTCATCCGCGACCGACAACCGCGCCACGTAAGCTGGACGCTCGTGAGCATCCCGAATGTCCTGGCCACCCGTTACGCGAGTCCCGAACTGGTGGAGCTGTGGTCGCCGGAACACAAGATCGCCCTCGAACGGCAGCTGTGGATCGCCGTGCTCCGCGCGCAGTCCTCCCTCGGAGTCGACGTCCCCAACGCCGCGATCGACGACTACGAAGCCGTCGTCAACCAGGTGGACCTCGCGTCGATCGCCGAGCGTGAGCGGGTCACCCGACACGACGTCAAGGCTCGGATCGAGGAGTTCAACGCCCTCGCCGGCCACGAGCACATTCACAAGGGCCTCACCAGTCGCGACCTCACCGAAAACGTCGAGCAGCTGCAGATACTCCGTTCGCTGGAACACGTGCACGCGCACGGCGTCGCGGTCGCCAAGCGGTTGGCCGAGCGCGCTGCCGAGTACTCCTCGCTCGTCATGGCCGGCCGCAGCCACAATGTTGCGGCTCAGGCCACGACTCTGGGCAAGCGTTTCGCCTCCGCAGCCGACGAGCTGTTGCTGGCCCTGGCCCGGGTTCAGGAACTGATCGCTCGCTACCCACTGCGCGGGATCAAGGGCCCGATGGGCACATCGCAGGACATGCTCGATCTCTTCGGCGGCGATTCCGCCAAGCTCGTCGCACTCGAGCGCATCGTCGCCGATCACCTCGGTTTCCGGCACACGCTCACCAGCGTCGGCCAGGTGTATCCCCGCTCGCTCGATCACGAGGTCGTCTCCGCGTTGGTCCAGATCGGTGCCGGACCGTCGTCGTTCGCGCATACCGTCCGACTGATGGCAGGCCACGAACTCGTGACCGAGGGGTTCCAGCCGGGGCAGGTCGGCTCGTCGGCGATGCCGCACAAGATGAACACGCGCTCGTGCGAGCGCGTCAACGGCCTGCAGGTGGTACTGCGTGGTTACGGATCGATGGCCGCCGAGCTCGCCGGTGCACAGTGGAACGAGGGTGACGTCTTCTGTTCGGTCGTGCGCCGCGTCGCCCTGCCCGACGCCTTCTTCGCCATCGACGGTCTCATCGAGACCTTCCTGACCGTGCTCGACGAATTCGGTGCCTACCCGGCCGTCATCGCCAAGGAACTCGACCGATACCTGCCGTTCCTCGCGACGACGAAGGTGCTCATGGCAGCCGTGCGCGCGGGCGTCGGCCGCGAGACCGCGCACGAGGCGATCAAGGAACACGCCGTCGCCGTCGCACTGGCGATGCGTGAGCAGGGACAAGAACCCGACTTGCTCGACCGACTGGCCGCCGACGATCGACTCCCACTCGATCGGGCTGCCCTCGATGCTGCACTGGCAGACAAGACCGCTTTCATCGGTGCGGCCGACGCCCAGGTCAGTGCTGTCGTCTCGGCCGTGGAGCGGTTGATCGCGAAGTTCCCGGGCGGAGCGTCCTACAGCCCGTCGCCGATTCTCTAGTCAGGACAGGACGTCGGGGAGGTCGGCGACGGAGTCGATAACGTGGTCGGGCTCCATCGCGAACTCGTCCGTGATGCGGCGGTCCAGGACATCCTGACGGAACTTCCCGGTGCGCACCAGCACCCCCGTCATGCCGACGACCTGGGCGGCGAGAACGTCGTTGTCCAGGTCGTCGCCGACCATCACGACGTCGTCCGGGTCGACGCCCATCCGGTCGGATGCCGTCCGGAAGCCCAGCGGAGCCGGCTTCCCGATGGCCTTCGCGGTATGGCCCGACGCTTGTTCCATTCCGGCCAGATACATGCCGGTGTCGATGCGCAGACCGGCTCCTGTGCTCCACATCAACGACCGATGCATCGCGACGACGGGTATGCCGCGGCACAGCCAGTCGTAGACGCGACTGAGACGTTCATGGGTGAACTCCGGCCCGGCACCGCCGACAACCACGACGTCGGGATCCTCGGACGTCTCGTCGACGAATTCGATTCCCGGCATGTCGCCGGCGATCTCACCGTTGTTGATCAGCACCACCCGCGCGTCCGGATAGTTCTCACGTAGATGATCCGCGGTGAGCGACGCGGCCGTGACGATCTCGTCGGAATGGACGTCCAGCCCGACATCGCGCAGCGCTCCGGCGATCTGTTCGCGCGTCTTCGAAGTCGTATTGGTCAAGAACGCGCGGGCGATGTCCCTGCTGTCGAGAAACTTCAACGTCTCCGCGGCCCCGGGCACCGCTTGCCACGACGTCACCAGGACGCCGTCGATGTCGAAAAGAACCCCGCCGATACCCATCGGCAAACAGTAGTCGGGTTACCGAACGCCTGCAGCCTCAGTCATGTCGTCCACGTAGGGTCGAGCGCGTCCGATGCAGGCAGTGAGGAGCCGGCCGATGGATGCACAACATGTCGAGCGTCGCGCCCGCCATACGGCTGCGAGCGCACTCCTGTCGTCGATGAGTGACCGAGAACTTGCGCGGGCGGTGGCGACGGCTACTCCGCTCGGAACAGGAATCGGCGGTCGCTCGATGGAGATGGACGTCGACGGCCACCGAGTCTTCGTCAAACGTATCCCGTTGACCGACTTCGAGATGATGCCGCAGAACAGGTTCTCGACCGCGAACCTTTTCGGGCTCCCGACGTTCTATCAATACGGGGTGGGGTCATCCGGTTTCGGTGCCTGGCGCGAACTCGCCGCTCACACGATGACCACCGAGTGGGTGCTCGACGGGAAATTTCCTGGATTCCCGTCGATGTATCACTGGCGCATTCTCCCGGACTCGGCCCCCGAAGGATTCGTCGACGAGTTCGGGGGCTTGGAACGCGCGGTGACCTACTGGGAGGGGTCGCCCGCAATACGGAGTCGGTTGGAGGCCATCGGCACCTGCAAGCACAGTGTGGTGGTGTTCCTCGAACACATACCGCACACTTTGGGTGAATGGATTGCCCAGCAGCGCAACGGTTCCAACGGCGATGCGCTCTTCCTGTGGGCCGAGAACGCACTCGCGCGGACCACCGAATTCACGAGTGCGCACGGTTTCGTGCATTTCGATGCGCACTTCGCCAACATCTTGACCGACGGGCGACAACTCTATTTTGCAGATTTCGGACTCGCCTCGAGCTCGACCTTCGACCTGTCCACGCACGAGTCCACGTTTCTCTACCGACACCTGTCGTACGACCGTGTCTACACCGCCGGTCAGCTGCTCCGGACCCTGATCGCCGACCAATTCAGTGAAAGCGAACGCGACGCTTTACCGCAGAGCTGGATCGGGGGAGTGCGGCCCGAAGGCATATCGCCGGCAATCGAAGCATTCGTCGATCGTCACATCCGCCCGACAACCGTGCTGAATTCCTTTCACCGCAGCCTTGTCGACAACACCAAACTGACGCCGTTCCCCAGGGCAGAGATCGACGGGGACTGAGCACCCTAGAGTCGGTAACTGTGAACCCATACACAATTTTCGCCGAGATCATCGCCGGGACGGCCGAGTCCTCTCGCGTCCACGAGGACGAGACAGTGGTCGCGTTCATGGACATTCGGCCGCTCACCAGCGGGCACGTACTCGTGGTGCCCCGGGAGCAGTTCCGGACCCTGGCGGAGTTGCCGCCGGAAGTCGGTGCCCACCTGTTCGTCGTGGGCCAGAAAGTGGCCGCCGCTGTGCGCGCGAGCAATCCACGCGTCGCCGGCGTCAACCTGTTCCTCGCCGACGGCACGGTGGCAGGCCAGGAAATCTTCCATGTGCATCTGCACGTCATCCCGCGCATGATCGGCGACGGCTTCGGTCTCCGTGCTCGCCCGTCGTCCCCGCAGCGATCCGAACTCGACCGACTGGCGACGGAGATCGCAGCTGCCCTGTAGTGATCACGACCGAACGGAACGGGACCACCGGCAGATGTGCCGATGGTCCCGTGCCCGATACGACTACTCGGCAGTGACCTTCTGTGCCTTGGACAGTGCGTCCGCGTAGACGTTGATCGTGTTGGTGTAGCGGCTGTAGCTCTTGTTGGCGCCGTAGTCCCACAGCACCATCTGTTGCTTGTCGACGGCGGCGATGGTGTCGAAACCGGGGTAGCGGCTCGGAATGTCGGCAAGCTTCACATCAGCTGCGTTGGCAACGTCGTGGTAGACGAATGCGATATCGGCATCGACACTCGACACGTTCTCCCAGGACACCTTCTTCCAGTATCCGTCGTCGGTGCCGTCGGGGGTGTACATCTTCAAGCCCCAGCTTTCGTAGTCGCTGAAGTCCGGATCCGCAGACGGATCGAGGACGTACGCGACATCGAGGGGCCAGACTCCGACTCCGGTGAGGTCCTGGCGTTCGGAGGCAACCTTCTTGAAGTTGTCGACGGCAGCGTCGTAGTCGGCCTTGATGTCTGCCAGTTGCGGGGTGTCGAGGTCGACGCCGAGCGAGGACGCGAGTTCGGCATAGTTCTCGATGGTCTTCGCGGTCGATGTCGTGTCCAAGGTGACCCCGAGGGTCGGAGCGAGCTGATCGATCGTGTCGGCCTTGGACGAGTCGGCCGTGGTGGTCAGCTTGCCGAATTGGCCGAATCGTGGGTTGAACTCACCGATGACCAGATCCGGTTCGAGACTGGCGGCTTTCTCGAAATCGAATGTGCCCCAGCTCTCGCCGACCGATTCGATGCCGGTGAGATCGGAGCAGCTCAGAATGGGGCTGGTGCTCATCGGAGTGGTCGACCAGATGGCGATGGGCTTGATTCCGTAGGACATCAGCGCTGCGGCGGATTCCTCGTCGGCGATGATCTTGGTCGGTTGTGAATCGAGCGAAATGGTCCGTCCGCGGCCGTCGGTGTACGTGAACGGTCCTGACGCTCGGTCGACTGAGTCGACGCGGTCGTTCTCGCTGCATGCGGCTGGGTTAGCGTTCAGGTCGACGGCCTGGGTGCCGGAACTTCCCTGGTCCGCGGTCTCGCTGCCACACGCCGCGGCAGCGACGAGTACCAGGACGGAGACGCCCCCGACGAGGACGCGTGGTGGGGATCCGAGCAAGCGTGTGCTGCGGCGTCGGTGAGCAAACATGAGTCACTTCCGTTGTCGTCTGTTGGTTCGAGGTTTCGGGCGGTGCTGGAGGTGCCGTCCACTTCTCCGTGCCGCCAGATGTTAGCCTCCTCAGGGTCGACTAAGCGAGGGTAGCCTTTCCTTATGGACTTGAGGTGGCGAAACTCCTGGTCACACCCAGTACGACGCAGAGCGCAGCCGATCGAAGGGACACACCGGATGGATCCGCACGGAATCGGGACCGACGAACTGCGGGCGCAGGTCGCAGAACTGATCGGCTCCGAGCCCGAGGCTGTGCCTGTCGATGCGAACCTGTTCGAGTTGGGGCTGGAATCGATCGTGCTGATGCGGTTGGTGGGCAGATTCCGAAAGCAGGGCAAGGCGGTGACATTCGCCGATCTTGCTGCGCGGCCGACGGTCTCGGCCTGGTCCGAATTGGTCGGTGCGGCAATCGAACCGGTACCCGCGCCCATTGCTCGCACACCGGAGTCGAACCGGCCCGACATCGGCAGCTTCGATCTCGCCGTCCTGCAGCACGCCTACTGGATCGGCCGCAGCGCAGAGCAGCGGTACGGCGGCGTCGCTCCGCACCTCTACACCGAGTTCGATGGCAGGGCAGTCGATCCCGACCGATTGCGCGCCGCACTTCACGCCGTGGCCCGTAGGCACGACATGCTGCGGGCTCGGATCACCGACAACGGGCAGCAGGTGATCGAGTCCACCCCGGGGTGGCGAGGGTTGACGGTCCACGATCTGCGGAGCGCAGACGACGCAGCAGCCGAACTGGAACGAACTCGACAACGATTGACCCACCACATGCTCGATATCGAAGCGGGAGAGGTGTTCTCGGCAGACCTGTCGCTGTTGCCGGACGGTCGAACTCGTCTGCATCTCGACATGGACATGATCGCAGGCGACGCCGTCAGCTTTCGCATTCTGGTCGCAGATCTGGCGCAGGCATACGACGGTCGGGCACTCCCCACCATCGACTACAGCTACGAGCGCTACCTCACCGACCGGCCGGACGATCGCCGCAACGCTCGGGAGCAGGCTGAAAAATACTGGTCGAACCGACTCGATTCTCTACCCGGAGCACCCACTCTGCCGCTGCTCGAACGTGATTCAGGCTCACCCGTGGCAACACGACGGGCGTTCCATCTCGACTCGCATGCGTATTCGCAGTTGCAGTCGCAGGCTCGTGCGCACGGCGTCACCCCGGCGGTCGCGGTGGCAGCGGCCTTCGCCGAGGTGGTCGGGGCGTGGTCACGTGAACAGCGATTCCTGCTCAACGTTCCGATGTTCGACCGTGCCCCGACGCACCCGGCCGTCGGCGCACTGATCGGCGACTTCTCGTCCTCGGTCATGTTGGATGTCGATCTGAGCGAGGACCTTTCGTTCGCGGAGCGGTCCCGGCAGCTGCGGGCACGCCTGCACGAGGACGCCTCGCACGTCGACTACTCCGGAGTGGAGGTACTTCGCGACCTCGGTCGTCGCAGAGGGGAACCGGTACTCGCGCCCGTCGTCTTCACCAGTGCGCTCGGATTGGGCGAGCTGTTCGACGGCCGTGCGCGGGAGGTGTTCGGGGACCCGGTGTGGATCATGTCGCAGGGACCGCAGGTGGTTCTGGACGCACAGATCACCGAGCTCGACGGCGGCGTGCTGGTCAATTGGGACATTCGCGAGAACGAATTCCTGCCAGGGGTTCCCGAGGCGATGTTCGACGCCTTCGAATCGCTCGTTCGCGGCCTCGTCGACGAGGATGCCGTCTGGACGAAGCCGGTGGGCCAGCTGGCTCCGTCGCGTCAACTTCTCTTGCGGACCCCGGCCGCCGATGTACCGCGCACGGATGCGGTGCCGGCAGCCGGGACCGAGACCCTGCACCGCGCCTTCTTCGACCGGGCGGCCAGAAGACCGGACGCGATCGCTCTCGAGTGGGGCGAGAACGAGTCGATGACCTACGGCGAATTGTGCGACCGTGCGCTGAGAGTGGCTGCGACACTGACAGATCGCGGGGTTACAGTGGGGGACACCGTAGGGGTGACGCTGCCGAAGGGGCCCGACCAGGTCACCGCAGTCCTCGGTGTGCTTGCCGCAGGTGGGGTGTACGTGCCGATCGGCGTCGACCAACCGGCGAGTCGGGCTGCGCTGATCGCTGGAAAAGCCGACTTTGCGGTGACGATCGGGGGATCGGGTGACGACGGCCTCACTGTGGCCGGGAGTGGAGCCTGCGGAATGACCATTCTCGACGCCGTCCTCGGGGAGCCTCTGCCCGCACCGCATCTCGGACCCGACACCGCTCCCGCGTACATGATCTTCACGTCCGGTTCGACGGGCGAACCGAAGGGTGTCGTGGTCTCGCATCGCGCCGCGATGAACACGATCAGCGACCTGATCGGACGATTCGAGCTGGACGAAAGCTACCGTCCGTTGTGCCTGTCCGAGTTGGACTTCGACCTGTGCACCTTCGACCTGTTCTCGGTCTTCGCAGCCGGCGGTACGGCCGTGCTCATCGAGGAGCACGAGCGCAAGGATCCGCAGCGCTGGGTCACTCTGATCCGTGCGCATCGAGTCACGGTGATCAGCTGCGTACCGCCGCTGCTGGACATGATCCTGTCCACCGGTGAGGATCTGGGCCGTTCGCTCGAGGTCGTCATGCTCGGCGGGGACAAGGTGGGTATCGATCTCTATCGCCGGTTGACGGCCGCGGTACCTGGATGTCGGTTCGCCGGACTCGGTGGCGCTACGGAAACCGCGATCCACAACAGCATCTGTGAGGTCGTGGACGTCGATCCGAACTGGCGCACAGTCCCGTTCGGTGGGCCGCTCGGGTGCATGGCGCTTCGGGTGGTCGATGAGCGTGGGCACCAGGTGCCGGACTGGGTGCCCGGCGAGCTGTGGGTCGCGGGCGTGGGTCTCGCCGACGGCTACCTGGGCGATCCCGAGCGTACGAACGAGCGGTTCGTCGACGCCGATGGTTACCGCTGGTACCGTACCGGCGATCTGGTTCGCTACGGCACGGGCCCGATGGTCGAGACCGGGTCCATGGTCGAATTCGTTGGTCGCGTGGACAATCAGATCAAGATCAACGGGTTCCGCATCGAGCTCGGCGAGATCGAGTCCGTCCTGTGTGACGACGCCGAAGTCGCCTCTGCGGCAGCGGTCGTCGACCGGGTCGGAGCTGCAGCGGTGATGGCAGCAGTGGTGCTCGCCGATCGCGACGCGGATCCGGACGAGACCGCTGCGGGCATCATCGCCAGGGCTGCCGATCGTCTGCCTGCACACATGGTGCCGGAACGGACGGTGGCACTGCGAGCCTTGCCGCTCACCGTGAACGGCAAGATCGATTCCGCGGCCATCGTGGAACTGTGCCGCGCAGCAGGCAATACCGAGCGGATGCAGGCGCGGGTGGCCCCCAGAACCCACCTCGAGCGCGCACTCGCCTCGATCTGGAAGACGGTGCTCGGTGTCGACGAGATCGGGGTCACCGACACCCTGTTCGCGTTGGGCGGCGACTCCGTCCTCGCGACCACGATCGTCGCCCGAACCCGCGCGGCCTTCGACATCACGTACGTCACGGTGAGGATGCTGTTCGCTGCCCCGACGGTATCGGGGCTGGCGGAGTCGATGATCGTCGCGGCAGGCGGTACCGAGCTGCTCGAGGCGACGGCAGAGATCTACGTGTCGATCGAATCCATGTCCGAGGACCAACTGCTGGCGGCCCTCGATCAGCAGCACACGCCCTGACTCGCACCACTTACTCCTTCCACGATCGGGAACCCACAGTGCACACAGTCATCGAGAACGATGCCGACTTCGTACCCTTCGACTCGGGCCGTGCCCAGACGTACCTCGATGCCGGACTCTGGCGCGAGACAACACTTTCCGACATGTTCACGGCATGGGTAGACCGGTTCGGCTCTCGTCGCGCGGTCGTCGACGAGCTGGAGGCAGTGACATACGACGAGTTGCACGCGCGCATACGAACGACCGCTGCAGGGTTTGCCGACCGCGGTATCGAGCCGGGTGATCGGGTGGTGGTGCAACTACCCAATTCGGTGTCGTTCGCGGTTGTGCTGTTCGCGTTGCTCGAGTGCGGCGCGGTTCCCGTGCTCACTCTCCCCGCACACCGACGCCGCGAAATCGTCCATCTTGCAGCCACATCGAAGGCCGTCGCGTACATCATCGCGGAGCGGGACGGAAATTTCGACTACCGAGCGCTCGCCGACGAGACGGTGGAGTCGGTTCCGAGCATTCGGGACGTCTTCGTCGATGGTTCGAGCGGGTCGCACAGTCCGTTGGCTGCCGTCGTCGGTACGCCACGGGAGTTTCCACGTGCGTCCGCCGCGGATGTCGCGGTGCTGTTGGTATCCGGCGGAACGACCGGTCTGCCGAAGTTGATTCCGCGTACCCACAGCGACTACGAGTTCAACGCACGGGCGAGCGCCGACGTCTGTGAATTGACGGCCGAGGACGTGTATCTCGCCGTTCTCCCCGCTGCCCACAACTTTCCACTGGCGTGTCCGGGTCTGCTCGGTGCGCTCGGCGTCGGCGCGACGGTGGTGTTCTCCCGCAGCGCCAGCCCCGATCAGGTGTTCGCGCTGATCGAGAAGTACCGCGTCACGGTGACCGCCCTCGTACCGACGTTGACGCATCTGTGGTGCGAGGCCACCGAATGGGAGGAGGCAGACCTGTCCAGTCTGCGGTTGTTGCAGGTCGGTGGCGCGAAATTGACGCCCGGGGTCGCCAAGCTGGTCGAGCCGGCCCTCGGATGCCGGTTGCAGCAGGTGTTCGGGATGGCCGAGGGGCTGTTGAACTACACACGGGCAGGCGACGCACCGGACGTGGTGATCGGCACCCAAGGGCGTCCGTTGTCCGAGTTCGACGAGATCAGAATCGTCGACGCCGACGGCAACGACGTCCCGGCAGGCGATGTGGGCGAGCTGCTCACCCGCGGTCCGTACACCATCAACGGTTACTACGCTGCGGCAGAGCACAATACGACGGCCATCACCCCCGACGGCTTCTATCGCAGCGGAGACCAGGTTCGCGCGCTGCCGTCGGGACACCTGGTCGTCACCGGTCGGATCAAGGACGTCATCACCCGAAACGGTGAGAACGTCGCGGCGGACGAGCTGGAGGATCTGTTGCTCACGCACGACGGAGTGGCCCGAGTAGCGGTGATAGGCGTACCCGATCCCGCTGTGGGCGAGAGTATCTGCGCGGTGATCGTGCCGAACGGCGGTGCTCGGAACGACAGTGTTCCTACCGTTGCCGAGGTGCGGGCATTTCTGACCGACGCAGGCTGCGCCGGGTTCAAGCTACCCGACCGGGTGGTGGCTCGAACGTCGCTTCCCGTCACGGCAATCGGCAAAGTGGACAAGGCATTGCTCGTCAGGCAGTCGGTCGAGCAGCAGGCGAGTCGATGAACCCGGTGGATCTCGACGACGTCAAGCGTCGACTGCTGCAGGATCGGCTGCGGCGCGCCCGGGGCGGTGAGACCGCCGAGGTCGAGCGCGGTCCTCTCGCTGATCTCGAATCGTCCGAATTCGATGTGCTGAAAGCACGATTCGGGCCTATCGACGATGTGTGGCCGCTATCTGCGCTGCAGCTCGGGTTGGTCTATCAGGTCGGTGTCGACGCACACGCCGCCGGGCTCTACACCGTCCGCACCGTCGTCGAGGTCGATCGGGTTCTGGACGGCGACAAGGTAAGGCACGCTCTGCAATCGGTGGTCGACACCACCGCGGCGCTGCGCACTGCGTTCGTCACCCCTGAGGGCGAGGCACCGGTCCAGGTTGTCTTGTCGTCCGTCGAAGCACCACTGACGGTGATCGACCTGGGTGACGGCTCGGCGAACGAGGCGGACGCGGCGTGGAACCGGGTACTCGCAGGCGACCGTGACCGGGCATTCGACATCGACGCACCCCCACTGTTCAGGCTGACTCTTGTGCACCTCCCCGGCGGCGTCGACCGTCTGTTGACGACCTACTGGTTCGGCTGTTTCGACGGCGGTTCCTCCGCGTTGCTGGTCTCTCGTATTCTCGAGCTGCACGACGGCGCAGACGCGCATGTCGATCATGGCTATCGGGAGTACCTGCGCTGGTTGATCTCTCGCGACCGCTCCGAATCCGAGCAGGCATGGCAACGTTGGTTCGCCGATGTCGACACCCCTACACTCGTGGCCGGCGCAGCCGAGGGCGATGACGAGCCTCCTCGGCGAATCGAACGCAGGCTCTCGGCGGCGGCATCGGGCCGACTCGACAGCATTGCCCGCGAGTCCGGCTCGACACTGTTCACGGTGCTCGCTGCCGCCTGGGCAAGTGTGCTGATGCGCGTATCCGGTCGATCCGACGTGGTCTTCGGCACCGCCGTCGCGGGCCGACCGATGGAGGTGCCGGGATCCGAGAGCGCGATCGGAGCGTTCATCAGCACCGTGCCGATTCGAGTCACGGCGCAGGGATCGGATACAGCCGCGAACATCGCTGCGCGGGTGCAGGATCAGCGACTGGATCTGATGCCGCACGACACGCTCGGCCTCGGCGGTATCCAGAAGGCGATCGGTGCGGGCGCGCTGTTCGACACCCTGCTGGTGCTGCGCAACGCAGCCGGTCCCGCAGCCGATGCGGCCGGCGCGCCGAAGCGGCAGGTGCGGCACATCTCGACCGTCGACGGCTCGGAGTTCCCGGTGTCGATTGCCGTCGATCCCGGGACGGAACTGAACCTGTCGGTGACCTACCTGCCGACGTCGGTGGACGACGAGCGGGCGAGCTACCTGCTCGATTCTTTCGAGCACGCCGTGAATACCGTTGCCGAGCAATCCGATCTGCCGATCTCACGGTGGCCTGCACCGGCCACCGAATCGGCAAGCATCGCAGACAACGGTTTCGGCGACAGGCTCGAGCGGCTGCGCGATTCCACGATCGCCGAGTTGCTCGCCGACCGCGCCGCGGCCGTCCCCGAGACGACGGCGCTGGTGTTCGGAGACGAACGAGTGACGTTCGGAGAACTTGACTCTCGGGTCAGTGCGTGTGCGGTTGCTCTGCTGCGCCGTGGTGCAGGCCCGGAGCGTATCGTCGCTCTCGCGCTCCCGCGGTCGATAGAGATGGTGGTGGCGTTGTTCGCGGTACTGCGCACCGGCTCGGCGTACCTCCCCCTCGAACTGGACTACCCGAACGATCGACTCGACGTCATGTTGGCCGATGCGAAGCCGGCGATCCTGGTGACGACCACCGAAACGCAGTCGCGTGAACTGACGACCGACGCCACCGTCATGATCGTCGACGACCCCTCGGTGGTCACGGAATTGTCGATCCGCGTCGACCCCTCGCAGTTCGCCTGCGGTCCGTTCGCACCCGGTACACCCGGTCGCCTCGAGCACCCGGCTTACGTCATCTACACCTCGGGCTCGACCGGCACGCCCAAAGGCGTCGTCACCCCGTATCGGGGATTGACGAACATGCAGATCAACCACCGAGACGAGATCTTCGTCCCCACCATCGCCGCGGCCGGGGATCGAACACTGCGGATCGCGCACACCGTCTCGTTCTCCTTCGACATGTCATGGGAGGAGTTGCTGTGGCTCGTCGAAGGCCACGAGGTGCATGTCTGTGATGAGGAATTGCGCCGCGACGGTGAGGCATTGGCGCGATACTGCGAGCAGAACCTGATCGACGTGGTGAACGTGACGCCCACGTATGCCGGGCATCTGCTGGATCTGGGACTGCTGACCGAGCACGACGGGCATCGTATTCCGCTGGTCCTCCTCGGCGGGGAGGCAGTTCCCGATTCGTTGTGGCAGCAACTGGGAGACGTCGGATACAACCTGTACGGCCCCACCGAGTACACCATCAACGCGCTCGGTGCCGGCACGCGGCAGAGCAACAGTCCGTCGATCGGTGGGCCGATCCTCGGTACTCGCGCATACGTTCTGGACCAGTGGCTGCGACCCGTTCCGGTGGGATCCGTGGGTGAGCTGCACTTGTCCGGTGTGGGTCTGGCCCGCGGCTATCTACACCGATACGGCCAGACGGCAACCAGATTCGTCGCAGATCCGTGGGCACCGGGTGAGCGGATGTACCGCACCGGCGATCTGGTTCGGATCAGGCCCGACGGCCTGTTCGACTATCTCGGCCGTGCCGACGACCAGGTGAAGATCCGTGGGTATCGAGTCGAAACAGCAGAAGTCGAACGGGCAGTGGCGAACTGCGATGCGGTTGCGGGCGCGGTGGTTCGGGCGGTGGAGATCGGCGCGGGTACTCGCGCGCTCGCGGCGTACGTGGTCCCCACAGACGGCGTAGCGTCCGAGGACCGTTCCGAGTTGTTCGGATCGATCCGGGACGAGCTGGCGGCAGTGTTGCCGGAGTACATGGTTCCCACGTTGTTCGCTGCGTTGGAGCGTATTCCGATGACCATCAACGGCAAGCTCGATGTACGGGCTCTCCCGGCTGTCGATGCGGCAGGAGGCGGTACGTTCGTGCCGCCGCGCACTCCGGTGGAGACGATGCTGTGCGAGATCGTCGAGGCGGTTCTCGGGGTCGGCCGGGTGGGTATCGACGACGATTTCTTTGCCCTCGGCGGCGACAGCATCACCTCACTCGCCGTGGCGTCGCGGGCGCGCAAGGCCTCGATACCGCTGGCACCACGTGAGGTGATGCGCAAGCGAACGGTGCGGATGTTCGGGGCAGAGCTCGTCACCGAGGACACTGCCCGACCTGCGGTATCTGCCGAGGCGGCCACCGTGGATCTGTCCCAGGACGAGCTCGACGAATTCGAAAGCAGTATGTGAGTGACGAACACGACGGCCGAGTCCGCGGCAACGCCGCAATCCAAGATCGCTGCGGTTCTGCCGCTCACGGCGCTGCAGGTCGGTATGTATCTGCAGTCGAGTCTTGCTGCAGCGAAACAGGATCCGTATCTCTCTCAGACAGTGCTGGACCTGACCGCCCCGGTTCGAGTCGACCGCCTCATTCTCGCTCTCGAGCACCTACTCGAGCGCCATCCGAACATCAAAGCGTTACTGCGTCAGCGTCGCAACGGTGATCTGGTGTGGGTGGTTCCGCGCGCATCGACACCGGAACTGACAGCTGTCGAAGATGACTGGAACGATCACCTCGGCCGCGACAGGTCCGCCGGATTCTCGTTCTTCGACGGGCCGTTGATCCGCTTCGCGTACTCCACCGATCCTCGGTCGCCGCGGGTGCTGATCACCTACCATCACGCCCTGATGGACGGATGGTCGGAGGCCATCTTCGTTCGTGAGTTGATCGCCCTCTACACATCGGGGGAGTCGGCTGCACTGGCCCCCGCTCCCGACTACCGCAATTACCTTGCCTGGACGGCAGGTCAGGACCGCGACGCGGCCAGGGCGCACTGGGCGGATCACCTCGACCGCTTCGAGCACCCCACGTTGATCGCCGGTGCTGCGCCGCAGTCGAATTCGTGCTCGCGCATCGATCTCGACATCGACGAGGCGCTGGCCCGACGCGTGGAGAACTATGCGCGCAGCCGCGGTGCGACGATGAACGTGGTGGTGCAGGTTGCCTGGGCGTCGATGCTCGCGGCTCGGACCGGAGCAGGCGACGTGGCGTTCGGAATGGCGGCATCCCTGAGGCCGTTCGATCTCGACGGCGCGGATGCGATGGTCGGTCTGTTGCTCAACACCGTGCCCGTTCGGATTCGATTCGGTTCGAGCGGGTCCGTCGCCGATGCGGTCGATCGCCTGCAGGCAGATCACCTCGACCTGGAGGAGCACCGATTTCTGGGACTGTCCGAGATCGCCGGAACCGTCGGCGGCGGTGAGCTGTTCGACACGATCGTCGTGTATCAGAACTACCCAACACTGCCCTCCGAAGCGGGTGCGGCCGTCGATGGGGTCACGGTACTGGGCGCTCAGATGAGTTTCCCGATGGCTCTGATCGTCGGTCCCGACCCTGCTCTGTGGGCTTTCGTGCTGCACGACGACGCAGCCGTCGATCATCGATCGGCCACGTTGTGCGCCGAGGCTTTCGTCGAGATGCTCGACCGGATGACAAGCCGTCCGGACGTCGATGTGCCGCAGCTCCTCTCGGCCCCCGACGGCCAGGGGTGCAGCGTCGGAGCGTCTCGGCAGGTGTCGACACTGGAGACGGCCCTTGCGGACAGGTTTGCGCAGTCGAGCGAGGACATCGCGTTGACGGTCGGCGGGGACGCGATCACCTACACCGACCTTCGATCCCGGGTGGCCGAGGTGTCGACCCGGCTACGCAGCCGGGGTATCGGGACCGAAAGCCGCGTCGCTATCGCTCTCGGCAGGGGCGTCGATATGGTGGCCGCACTGCTGGCGACCATCGACGTGGGTGCGGTCTTCGTCCCCATCGACATTCGCTACCCGAGTGAGCGCATCGACTACGTGCTCGCAGATTCCCGCCACGACATTCTGTTGGTCGACGACGCCACCCCTACCGCGCTGACCGCTCTCGAGACCGCAACGAGAATCGATTCGAGCTCGGCTACCGAGGTGGTGGAAGAACCCTTCGCTCGGAGCATCCCGGGCGAGTGCGGGGCCTATCTGGTGTACACGTCGGGTTCGACCGGTACGCCCAAGGGAGTGCTGGGAACCAGAAGCGCGCTGGCCAATCGTCTGCACTGGGCGACACTGCTTTGGGGCGGTCCCACGAGCCGGGTTGCCAAGAGCTCGCTGTCGTTCATCGACGGAGCAACCGAACTGCTGACCGGAATTTTCGCGGGTCAACGCCTCGTGTTGGCGCAGGATCACGAGTATGCCGATGCGAGTGCGTTGGTCGAGCTCCTCGCTCGATCCGGGGCAGAGCAGATCACCGCCGTCGGGTCACTCGCTGCAGCATTGTCGACGACCGCGCCGCAGGAATGCGGTTCGGTCACCAGTTGGATCCTCAGCGGAGAGCCGTTGACCAGCAACATGATCGATGCGATCGGACGCGCCACCCCCGAAGCGTCGGTGCACAACTCCTACGGTTCCTCCGAGGTGGCGGGCGACGTTGCCGTGCACAGGGTCGTAGGCGACCCGGCCGTCATCGGAACGGCGGTGCACAACACGGTCCTCGGCGTGCTCGACGACCGACTGCGTCCGCTGAGAACAGGGATCGGCGGTGAACTCTACGTCTCGGGCGTGCAGCTCGCCCGCGGATATTTCGGTAAACCGGCCGAGACCGCCGCACGGTTCGTCGCAGACCCGGGCGGGGACGGCCGCCGGATGTACCGCACCGGTGACCGCGCCCGCATTCTCGACGACGGTGCACTCGAATTCCTCGGACGTGCCGACCGGCAGGTCAAGGTCCGGGGCCATCGCGTCGAGCTGGGGGAGATCGAAAACCTCACTGCCGATATCGAATCCGTGGATGCGTGCGCCGTGCTCGCGGTGCCTGACGACGCGGGCGCAACCGTGCTCGTTGCTTACGTGACCCCCGGCGATGTCGATGCCGCCGCACTACGCGGCGTCCTGCGGCGCCGGGTGCCCGAGTATCTGGTGCCGGCGTTCTGGGTGGCGATCGACCGGTTACCGAGTACTCCCAACGGCAAGACGGACCTGGTGACGCTGACGCAGCGCGGGATTCCCGAGAACGGACCGAGCCGGTCACGAGCAGCCACCACTGACGACGAGCGTTGCCTCGTCGACCTGTTCGCCGATGCGACTCGGGCGGGTGCCGAGTCGATCGGGGTCGACGACGACTTCTTCGCGCTGGGCGGCGACAGCATCACCGCCATCACCATGGTTCATCACGCACGGGGTGCCGGGTTGGTCATCACGACCGCCGACGTCTTCGAGTGCCGCACAGTTGCTGGACTGGTCGAACGAGCCAGATGCACCGTAACCGACAGCACTGCAACAGAACCCGAGACCGCTGCGCCGCTACTGGACGTACGAGACCGGACCGAGTTGCGCGCACTCGGTATCGATCCCGAGCTTGCACGCCCGGCAACTCCGCTGCAGCAAGGGCTGGCATTCCAGTCGGTCGCTGCAGGAGACGGAGTCGAGGAAATCTACGTCATCGCCACCGAGTTCGAAGTACGAGGCGAGCTGCACCTCGGAAGACTCGAAGACGCGTTCGACGCATTGTCCGAGCGCCACCCGGCTCTGCGCTCACGTTTTCTCACCCTGAATTCCGGGACCGTCGCGGTCCGCGATACGGAACGAGTGCATGTGCGCAGGCACACGGTCGACGATCCGGATTCGCCCTCGGCGCGCGCTCTGATCGACGAGGATCGACGTACCTTCGACATCGAGCACGGTCCCCTGGCGCGAGTTCTCCTGCTGGACTGCGGAGAACGGCTCCATCGGGTGGTGCTGACCGTGCATCACCTTCTGGTCGACGGTTGGTCCATGGGGACCGTCGGCACCGAGTTGTTCATGCTCTACCGTGGCCGGGATCTACCGGCTCCGGCGTCGTTCGACGACTATCTTCGATGGCTGTCTCGGCGGGACGGCTCGTCCATCGATGTGTGGCGTCGAGCGCTCGGTGCCGGCGTTGTGCCGACAATCCTGGCCCCGGCCGCGTCGCCGTCCGTGGAGCGATCCGAGGCGCGAGAGATAGAGATGCGGTGGGATGTGCAGGCCTCTGCCCGCCTGGCAGCCTCCGCTCGTCGTCGGTCGGTGACGGCGAGCGAATTGATCAATGCGGCATGGGCCGTGGTGCTCTCGGCATTCACCGATTCCGGATCGGTGGTGTTCGGATCCACTGTGTCGGGACGCCCGACCGAGCTGGACCGCGTCGGCGACATGGTCGGGTTGTTCATCAACACCATCCCGGTGCGCGTCGACATCGGGCCCGACGCCACCGTGTCGTCGGTTCTCGCGGGCCTCCGGGCTTTCTCCGTCGCCGTGGCCGCACATCATCACGTCGGTCTCGCAGACATCCAGAAGGCTCTCGGAGGGGGAACGCTGTTCGACACCCTCGTGGTGTTCGAGAACTTCGCTGCCGCCGATACCTCGGGTGTCGATACCGAGGACTTCTCGGTATCGGTCGCCGGGTTCCACACGGTAACGCACTACCCGTTGACGTTGACGGTGTTTCCGGGCGAGGAACTGCGGTTGGTGGTGGAATATCGAAGCGACGCAGTAACGGTCGAGCGTGCTCGGGCGGTGGCGTCGGCCATGACGGCAGTGCTTCGGACGTTTGCCGAGGCGGGGGATCCACTCATTGCGTCGGTGCCCCTCGTGGACGAGGCAACGGCGTACCGGCTCACCGGTGAGCAGGCCGGCATCCCGCGCACCTATCCGTCCGAGACGTTGGTCGAACTCTTTGCCGAACAGGTGGCGCTGCAGCCCGATGCGATCGCCGTTCAGGACGCCACCACGGCATTGACGTTCGCCGAGTTGGACTGCGTGTCCAACAGAACCGCACGGTGGCTCATCGGTGCGGGCGTGGGCGCCGAGGACCTCGTGGCCGTCGTGGCCCCGCGCACGGTGATCACGATGGCGGCGATCCTCGGCGTGATGAAGTCCGGGGCCGCATATCTGCCCATCGATCCGAACTGGCCGGCCGACCGCACCAGCCAGATTCTCGACGACGCACAGCCGGTGGTCACGGTGACCACGGATTCCGTTGCATCGCTTGCTGCTTCACCCGCTGATTCGGTAGGCATCACCGATGCCGAACGGCGGGCACCGTTGCATCCCGACCACCCCGTGTATTCGATCTACACCTCGGGCACGACAGGTGTGCCCAAGGGCGTTCTGGTCCCACACCGTGGCCTGACGAACCTGTACCACTCGCATCGCGAGAACGTGCACGAACCGGCTACCCGACGCGCGGGAAAGTCGACTCTGAACGTGGCGCACGCGTGGTCGATGGCCTTCGACGCGTCCTGGCAACCGCAGCTGTGGCTGTTCGGCGGCCACACAGTGCATTTGATCGATCCCGAGACGGTTCTCGACCCGGTGGAACTGACTGCTCGGTTGACTGCGCTGTCGGCAGACTTCATCGAGGTCGTGCCGTCGTTGCTCGAGCAGATGATGAGATCGGGTTCGATCGACACACTCTCGACGGTGGGGGTCGGGGGAGAAGCGGTGTCCGCCGAGCTGTGGAATCGATTGCGCAGCAGGCAGAACCTGGTGGCGTACAACTTCTACGGGCCGACCGAGGCGACGGTCGATGCGGTGTATACCTCCACCGAACTGTCGAGTGGTCCGGTGATAGGCCGGCCGGTGACGAACATGCGGGCATATGTGCTGGACAGGAGTCTTCGACTGGTGCCGCCCGGGGTGTTCGGCGAGCTCTACCTCGCCGGGCCCGGCGTCGTGCGGGGATACCGGAATGCGCCGGGGCGCACGGCACACCGCTTCGTTGCCGATCCCTTCACGGCAGACGGCACGCGGTTGTACCGGACCGGGGACCTCGTCGCGTGGACCGAGAACGGCACACTGCGGTACGGGGGCCGCTCGGACGATCAGGTGAAAATTCGCGGTCACCGCGTCGAAGTGGGGGAGGTGGAGGTTCGGCTGCGCGAGTTCGACGCCGTGGCCGACGCGCGGGTGGTGGTGCGAGGTTCCGAGAACGGGAATGCCACGCTCGCCGGCTATGTGCTGGCTCAACAGGGAAGTTCGCTGGATCCGAATGCCGTTCGTGCCCGCCTGCGCGGCCTGCTGCCGTCGTACATGGTGCCGGCGTCGCTGACCGTGCTCGATGCGTTTCCGGTCCTGCCGAACGGCAAGCTCGATGCTTCTGCATTGCCCGAACCCGAGCTCGCGACGCGCTCCGGACGTCCCCCGAACACCGATGCGGAGCGGCAGATCGTCGCGGCCGCGGCCGCGGTGTTGCACGTGACCGAGGTCGGTGCCGACGACGACTTCTTCGACCTGGGCGGTGACAGCATCATGGCGATGGAGCTGGCCGCGAGGCTCCGGTCGGCAGGCCTCACGGTGTCGCCGCGGCACATCGTGTCACTTCGAACCCCGGAAAGCATTGCAGAAGAAATTGTTTCGGCAGAGGTGCAGCCAGAAGTCGTCACGATGGACCCGTACGGAACCGTGCCGTTGACACCCATAGTGCGGTGGATGGATGCACTCGACGGGTCCATCGACGAGATCTCGCAGGCGGTGTTGCTCGAGGCTCCGGCGTCGCTCACCGAAGACTCGCTGACGGAGCTGGTCTCGCTGCTGACCGCCCGTCATCCGATTCTGAACTCGTGCTTCGAACGCAATCCCGGCTCCGAGTCGATCTTCACGGTGTTGCCGGACGGTGCCGACGTGCGCCCGTGGATACGCGTCGAAGACGTCGACGCTCTGACCGAGTTCGAGTTGGCCGACCGTGTCGGTGTCGAATCACGAGCTGCGCGTGCCCGATTGAGCCC
This sequence comes from Rhodococcus sp. WWJCD1, assembly GCF_002258735.1. Lineage (NCBI taxonomy): Bacteria > Bacillati > Actinomycetota > Actinomycetes > Mycobacteriales > Nocardiaceae > Rhodococcus > Rhodococcus sp. WWJCD1. The sequence goes on along the minus strand of NZ_NOXY01000008.1, from coordinate 77,484 downwards.
GGCCGACGCGAGGATGGTCGACATCGTGTGGCTGCGACACCGAACCGACCCCCAATCGTCCGGTCAGCTGCTGATCACGATGCATCACCTCGTGGTCGACGGCGTGAGCTGGCGGATCCTGTTGCCGGATCTGGTCGCATTGTGGAAGCAGACAGCCACCGAGCGAACCCCGATCGGACCGTCGATGCGGCAGTGGGCGCACGAGGTGCTCGCTCTGGCAACCGCACCTCGGGTTCACGCCGATCTCGACTACTGGGCGAGCGTCGGCGACGGAGCGACAACGATCCCTCTGACGCGTCCGCTCGACCCGGTGGTCGATACGGGGGCCCGCGTGCGCACCGTCGACTTCGCGCTGCGGGAGGACGAGAGCGCGCACCTGTTGTCGGCCGCCACAGTTCGCCTCGGCGTCTCCGTCGAACACCTGTTGTTGGCCACATTCGCTGCTGCGGCGGCGGAGTGGATCGACAGTGATATCACGACGACGCAGTCGTTACTGGTGGACGTCGAAGGCCACGGACGGACGGGGGTCGCATCGGATCGGGTGGATGGTTCGTCGGTGGTCGGATGGCTGACGGCAGTGTTCCCGCTGCGCATCACCGCGCGCAGCGAGGATCACCGCACACTGATCGCACACCAGGCGAATCCTGTTGCTGCAGAATCTGTTCTGCGTGAACTGGCAACGGCGGCCAGGACGTCGAGGGAGTCCGTGCCGGGGGATGGATCGACCTACGGAATCCTGCGGTGGATGGGCGGCGAGGCCGAAGAAGTGCTGCGTCGAACTCCCGATGCAGCAATCGAATTCAACTACCTCGGTCGTTTCGACGCGGCGACCGGCGGACCGTTCGGGGCCAGCCGGTTACGGAGCAGTCTCGATTCGACCCCCGGTGCGGCCACACCCTGCAGCTATGCGCTGATCGTGGACAGCTACATCCACGACGAGCATGGTTCTTCGGTACTGGGGGTGACGATGACCTGGCCCGAGGAGGTGCTCGACGGCGTCGAGAAACTCGCGACGCTGTGGCACGACGCGGTGTCCGCAGCGTGTCGAATCCTCGGTGCCGACGCGCCTAGTGAGGCAAGGGTTACCTCATAAGTGCTACCTTGTCAGTCGCCTCACCCGGTCGGGTGTGGGACGCAGCAGTGCGTGGTCGAGTCGAGAGGTCCGAGCAACGATGAAGGTTCGTACGAAGTGGATGAGGAGCGCCGCGTCGATTGCGCTCGCCGGGGGGCTCACCATCGCTCTCGCTGCCGGTTGCAGCAGTACCGAGGAAGCGCCTGCAACCGAGTCCACCACCGCCGCGTCGGAATCTGCATTTCCGGTCACCATCGATTCCGCACTCGGATCCGCGACGATCCCCGAGGCTCCGACGCGCATCGCCACCTGGGGTTGGTCCAACCAGGACGCCGTTCTCGCCCTCGGAGTCGTGCCCGTCGCCATGCCGACCTTCGACGGCGCACAGTACGGAGCGGACGACCGCGGCATCTTGCCGTGGGACGCGAAAGCGCTCGCCGACCTGGGTGGCGAGACCCCGACGCTGCTGACCGGTGACGGAACCGGAGCCATCCCGGTCGAGCAGTTCGCCGCCGCCGCCCCCGATCTGATCTTCGCCCCGTACTCGGGATTGACCCAGGAAGAGTTCGACAAGCTCTCCGACATCGCACCGGTCGTCGCGTACCCGGACGAGCAGTGGACGACCTCGTGGGAAGACCAGCTCACCATCGCGGGCAAGGCCCTCGGTAAGGAGAAGGAGGCGGCAGATCTGGTATCCGGAGTCGACGGTTCCATCTCCGACGCGGCCGCGAAGTATCCGGCGCTGCAGGGCAAGACGGTCACCATCGCACTCCCCAATGCTCCCGGCACGTTCGCCGTCAGCAAGGACGACGACGTCCGTGTCGAGTTCCTCGAACAGCTCGGTCTGGTGAACGAGCCCACCATCCAAGAAGCCGACCCGGTCAAGGATCCCGATGCCGTGTACTTCGAGCTCAGTCTCGAGCAGGCCTCTCTGCTGAAGTCGGATGTGCTGTTCGTCGTCGCCTACGACAAGGAATCGCTCGGTGCATTCTTGGCCGAACCGGCTGTGGCCTCCCAGCCCGTGCTGGCTCAGGGTCGTACCGCATCCACCGAAAGCCTCAGCGTCGACAAGAACTTCGCGTTCGGTGGCCTGACGGTGCTCACCATTCCGTACATTCTCGACGACGTGGCATCGGCGCTGAACACCGCCGCCGAGAACGTCCAGGGCTGATCCGAGCGCAGGCCCACCCGACGCACCACACATCTGCATTTTCGCGAAGGAGCGTGTTTCACAGTGGCAAGGTCTCATCGACTCCAGGTCGTCTTTCCCGAAGTCATCCGAACGGCCACCGTGATCGACACGCAGCAACTCAGTTCGGGAATGCGCAGGATCGTGTTGGGTGGGCCGCAGCTGCGGGCATTCTCGCGAGACGGCTTCGACTTTCCGGCGCTGCGTAGCGAGGGATTCGACGACTTCGTCCGCCTGTTCTTCCCCCTCGACGACAACGGCACGATGGCTCTACCGGTGCAACACGAGCGCACGGTGGAGTGGCCGCGGGAGCCGCGGCCACTGACCCGCAACTACACCGTGCGCAGCGTCGATGCCGAGACTGCCGAAGTGACTCTCGATTTCGTCACTCACGACACCGGAATCGCGTCGACGTGGGGGCGTCGCTGCGCCGTGGGTGATTCCATCCCACTGCTGGGCCCGGTGCGCTCGGGTCACGCACCCGCCGAGGTGGATTGGGTGTTGCTCGTCGGCGACGAGACCGCGTTGCCTGCTGTTGCTCGCTACCTCGACGAAGCCGGAGCAGGTGAGCGAATTCGGGTGTTCGTCGAGGTGGCCGACGCCGAGCGAGAACTACCGCTGCCGACGGCCGCCCACGCCGAGATCACCTGGGTGCACCGCAACGGGGCGGTTGCGGGCACCGGAGACCTGCTGGAAACAGCCGTGCGCAATGCGCCCTGGTGGGAGGGAACCGTGTTCGCCTGGGTAGCAGGCGAATCCACAACACTCAAAGGAATCAGGCGATACCTGCGCGAGGATCGCGCGCTGCCGCCGGAGATGGTCGAGGTCACCGGCTACTGGCGGCGCGCAGAGGTTCTCACCCGCGCGGACGATCCGGAAGTTCCCGATCTGAACGCTCGCGAATCCGAGCCGTTCGACAGGCTCGCCGAACGAGCGGAGATGTTCTCCCCCTTCGCGATCAGGGCCGCCAACACGTTGCGCATCCCGTTGCACGTCTCCCGCGGCATACGCACCGTCGACGAACTGGCCACGGCCACCGGCACCGATACGCGAGCCCTGGCAAAATTCGTCCGCTACCTGCGGTCCGTCGACGTGCTCACCGAGGATTCGGACGGCGGTGTGATCCTCGCCGACATCGGTGAAGCCATGCTCGGTGACGACTGGATTTCGCACTGGCTGGATTTCGACGGTATCGAGGCGCGAGTGGAATTGTCGATCACCGGACTCGTCGAGAGCCTGCGCACCGGCGGTGCCAGCGCGAGTCTGCTGACCGGCAAGACGTTGAGCGAGGACCTCGCCGGCTCGCCTCGGCTGACGGAATTGCACCACAACCACATTGCGGACGAGGCAGCGTTCCTGGGTCCTGCTCTGGTCCAGGATTATTCGTTCGGCGGCGTGTCCACGTTGGCGGTGACCGGTGCCGCATCCGGGGTGGTGCTCGGCTCGATCCTGACGGGCCACGACGCGATGTCGGCAACCGTTCTCGGATTACCGAGCGAACTCGACCTCGTCCGACGAGATCTGCAGAAGTGGCCGGAACTGCACGGGCGCGTGACCGAATGCGCTCAGAGTGTCGTGTCCGAACCGCGCAACAACCCCACGGGCGGGTTCGACGCTTACCTGTTGCTCGAGGTCACCGGGCATTATCGCGACGACGATCTGGCGTTGCTGCTGGCGAGCGCGGCAGCAGGCCTGTCCGCGAGCGGGAAACTGATTGTGGTTGAACGACTGTCGGACGATGGTGCGATCAACGAGGATCAGGCCGAGTTCGACCTGTTGATGCTCTGTATGCACGGCAGTGGAGTGCGAACCAGAGCCGAGTTCGATTCGGTGGCAACCGCAGCAGGCCTGGCGGTGACCGCGTCTCGTCTCGTCGGCTGGGGTATCGCGGTCCTCGATCTGCAGCGTGCACCCGAAGCCGTTGTGCGCCAGGGCTAGTTAGGTTAGCGTTGCCTATCGAAGGCGCGCGGCAATGCCTCGAGCATGTCGGTTGCGCGATGCGCGGTCCAGGACCGAATCACCGTCAGGAGTGCACACACAATGACCGTTGTCGAAGAAACGGCGTCGGGCACGGCCGAGACCACCATCCTGCAGGACGGATTGCAGACGGTGGTCACACTGGCCGAGTCGGGCTTGTTCGACGAGTACGTCGTGTACGAGGACAGAGGACGCTGGGTGTTCGCGGGCGGCGTGGTCGCTCGCATCGTCCTGCAACCGGATGTCGTCACGACCACGTGGGGGAGCGGCGAGCCGACGGTGCGTCGGTGGTCCGGCAATCCGTCGACGGCGCTGCGGGAGGCCTGCGACGGTCTGACCCGAGAATCCTGGAATGCTTACGGATTCGTCGGATTCGGGTTCGCGGCCCACCTGCACGGTGTGACGGCCTCCAGCGACTTCGACGAGGTGCTCGGCCATCTGGTCGTGCCCCGCGTCGAGGTCCGATTCGGTGCCGACCACCACGGCGTCGAGGTGACCGGGAGCGAGGAGGACCGCGCCGCGGTGGTGGCCGTACTCGCAGCCGCCTCCACCGAGGAGTCGCGGGCGGTGCATTCGCTCGATATCGGCGGAGATCTCGACGACTATCGCGATCGGGTACGGCAGGCTGTTGCAGAGATTCACCGAGGTGAGTACGCCAAGGTCATTCTCTCTCGCACGGTGCGTATTCCGTTCGATCTGGACATGCCGGGTACCTACCGGGCCGGGCGCGCGGCGAACACCCCGGCTCGTTCGTTTCTGCTGCACCTGGGAGACCTGCGCGCAGCCGGTTTCAGCCCGGAGTTGGTGGCCTCCGTCGACGCGCACGGTGTGGTCACCACCGAACCGCTGGCGGGCACGCGGGCCTTCGGTCTCGGCTCCGAGGCCGACTCGGCAGCGAAGAGCGATCTCGAGCAGGATCCCAAGGAGATCACCGAACACGCTGTGTCCGTCCGTACCTCGTTCGAGGAGCTCGAATCGATCGCGTGCCCCGGTTCGACCGCGGTCTCGGACTTCATGAGCGTGCGCGAGCGCGGAAGCGTCCAACATCTCGCCTCGACCGTGCGGGCACGCCTGCGTGAGGACCTGTCCTGCTGGGACGCCTTCGGGGCGCTGTTCCCGGCCGTCACGGCGTCGGGCATCCCCAAACGCGAGGCCATCGAGGCGATCGGGAGGCTCGACGACCCTCGCGGCCTGTATTCGGGTGCCGTCGTGAAGGCGTCGTCCACGGGGGAACTCGAGGCAGCCCTGGTGCTTCGAGCCGTCTACGAGCAACGCGGATCGGCATGGCTGCGTGCCGGTGCCGGCATCGTCGGCCAGTCGACTCCCGATCGCGAATTCGACGAAACCTGCGAGAAGCTCGCCAGCGTTGCCCCATATCTCGTCCGCAAGAAGGAGGAAGACGCCTGATGCATCGCACCATGTTGGGTGGAAAGATCCACCGCGCCACAGTCACTCATGCCGATCTGCACTACGTCGGCTCGATCACCATCGACTCCGTTCTGATGCACGCCGCCGATCTGATCGAGGGTGAGCAGGTCCACGTCGTCGACATCACCAACGGGGCGCGCCTGGTGACGTACGTGATCGAAGGACACCCCGGGTCCGGTGTCATCGGAATCAACGGTGCCGCAGCACATCTGGTGTCCCCGGGTGACCTGGTGATCATCATGTCGTTCCGGCAGGTGGAAGATTCGGAGCTGTCGGCGCACAGTCCTTCGGTAGTGCACGTCGACTCTGCCAACGAGATCGTGGCCCTCGGAGTCGACCCGTCCGAGCCGGTTCCGGGTGCACACGATCAGATGTCGGGGGCGAGCGTTCGATGACGTCGCACGAGAGCTACGACATCGTCGGAGTCGGATTCGGGCCGTCCAATCTCGGTCTGGCCATCGCGATCGAGGAACACAATCGAACGTGTGCGCCGGCTGAGCGGCTGACCTCGTGCTTCATCGAGTCCAAGGACGAGTTCGCCTGGCATCCCGGAATGCTGTTGCCGGGGACGACGATGCAGATCTCGTTCCTGAAGGACCTGGCCACTCAGCGCAACGCCGGCAGCGAGTACACGTTCCTGGCCTATCTGTCGGAGCAGGGTCGACTCAACCACTTCATCAATCTGCAGACGTTCTTCCCGAGCCGGCTCGAGTTCCACGACTACCTGTCGTGGGCCGCAGGAAAGGTCGACGCGACGGTGCACTACGGCACCCGAGCGGTCGACATCGTCGACACCGGTGACGGATACGGCGTCCGCACCGAGGGCCGACGAAGCGGCACCGTGCGAGGTCGAAACATCGTGCTTGCCGGCGGTTTGACGGCCACCATGCCCGACGGTGTGACCGCGTCGAACAGGCAATTCCACAATCACGACCTGCTCGGGCACCTGGACCGACTGCCGTCGCGGACGCATCGCACGTTCGTCGTCGTCGGCGCCGGGCAGAGCGCTGCCGAGGTGGTGGACTACCTGCACTCGACCTACCGAGATTCCTCGGTGCACGCGGTACTCCGCAAGTACGGGTACAGCCCGGCCGACGACAGCCCCTACGCCAATCGCATCTTCGATCCGACGGCCGTGGACGACTTCTATTCGTCGTCGCACACGCTGCGTGATCAGTTGCTGCACTACCACCGCGGCACGAACTATTCCGCGGTCGATCTGCCGCTGATCGAAGAGCTGTACGCGCGTGAGTACGCCGAACGGGTCAGCGGGGAGCGCCGGCTTTTCGTGCACGGAGCATCTCGAATGGTCGACGCCGTCGAGGAGGCGTCCGGTGTCCGGGCCGCCGTCGAGCACGGCCCTACCGGGTTGACCGAGGACGTACTGTGCGACGCTGTCGTCTATGCCACCGGCTTCACGTCCCTCGATCTCCCCGAGATCCTCGGTCCGCTGTTCGACGCCGTCGAGTTCGACACGTGCGGTCCGCGCGTGACGCGGGACTATCGGCTCGTCATGCGTGAACCGAGCGCGGGGTCGATCTATCTGCAGGGCGGGACCGAGCACACGCACGGTCTGACCTCGTCGTTGCTGTCCAACATCGCTGTTCGCAGCGGTGAGATCGTGAAGTCCGCCGTGAGCACGAGGGTGCGAACGGTGGTGTGAATCGGGTGCGGACGAGCGTGGGCGACGAGCCGGAACAGCGAGACGTTCCGGCCGAAGTCGTCGGTCGCGCTCGCACGAATGCGCGGCGGGCCGCGGGGTTGTCCGTCGTCATCGGTATTCTCGCCGCGCTGTGCCTGGTGAGTATCGCGGTGGGTACCGAGTACATCCCCCTCGGTTCGGTGTGGCACGGCCTGTTCTTCCCCGACGGGTCGACCGACTCCGTGATCGTCCGCGAACTACGCCTTCCGAGAACGGTTCTCGGGCTTCTCGTCGGAGCCGCGCTCGGGGTTGCCGGTGCACTGATTCAGGCGATGACGCGAAATCCTCTGGCCGACCCGGGCATCCTGGGTGTCAACGCCGGAGCGGCGTTCTTCGTCGCGATCGCAGTCGGCGTGTTGGGTTTCACCGGTATCGACTCCTACATCTGGTTCGCGTTCGCCGGTGCCGCGCTCGCTGCGGTCGCGGTGTACGCACTGGGCTCGATGGGGCGAGCGGGCGCAACGCCGATTCGCCTGACGCTGTCCGGAATTGCGCTCGGTGCGGTACTGGGCGGCATCACCTCGGGCATGCTGCTACTCGACCCGGACGCCTTCGACAGGATGCGGTTCTGGAGCGCGGGATCATTGGCCGGACGCGGCCTGGACATCACAACGGCAACCGGTCCGTTCATCGCACTCGGGCTGTTCCTGGCCGCCCTCGTCGCACGCCCGCTCAACGCGATCGCCCTCGGTGACGATCTGGCACAGTCGTTGGGGGCACGAGTGATTCGTACGCGCATCGTCGGTGTCGTAGCGGTGACTCTGCTCGCTGGTGCCGCGACCGCAGCGGCCGGGCCCATCGGGTTCGTCGGACTGATGATCCCGCACATGGTGCGGTGGTTCGTCGGGCCGGATCAGCGCTGGATTCTGATCTACACGCTATTCGCGGCACCGGGACTCCTGCTGCTCTCGGACGTGTTGGGCCGCATCGTGATTCGGCCGGGTGAGCTCCAGGTGGGGATAGTCACCGCATTCGTCGGCGCTCCGGTACTGATCGTGTTGGTCCGCCGGAAGAAGGCGAGCGGACTGTGACCCAGGTACAGCGCGGCAACGTGGACTTCGGACGGCGACTGTGGATCGTTCGACTGCGTGATCGGGTGGACGGCCGAATCGACATCCGAACGGTGGCGGTCTGCGCTGCACTGCTGCTGGTGACCGTCGCGGTCGCCGTCGTTGCGGTCGGCACGGGTGACTTCTACATTCCGCCGAACGAGGTGCTCGCCGCGGTGTTCGGACACTCCTCGCGCATCACCGAGATCATCGTCATGGAGTGGCGGTTTCCTCGGGTGCTCCTGGCTTTCCTGTTCGGGGCCGCGCTCGGTGTATCCGGTGCGGTCTTTCAATCGTTGACGCGCAATCCGTTGGGTAGCCCGGACATCATCGGATTCGCCACCGGTGCGTACACCGGCGCGCTCGTCGTCATCCTCACTCTCGGCGGTGGTTACTACCAGACCGGAGCGGGCGCGCTCGTGGGCGGACTGGCCACGGCCGCGGCGGTGTATCTGCTCGCATACAAGCGCGGCGTGCAGGGCTTTCGGCTGATCATCGTGGGGATCGGCGTCAGCGCGATGTTGGCCTCGATCAACACCTGGTTGGTCGTCAAAGCCGATCTGGCCGACGCGATCGCGGCCGCCGTCTGGGGGGCGGGCAGTCTCAACGGACTGGGGTGGGCGCAGGTGGTGCCTGCACTGGTGGTGATGGCCGTCATCGCCCCGTGCCTGGCGGTGTTGTCGCGTCGGCTGCCGATGTTGGAGATGGGGGACGACGCGGCACGAGCGCTCGGGGTGCGCGCCGAACCGACGCGTCTGATGCTGGTTTTTCTGGGCGTCGCGTTGATCGCACTGGTCACTGCGGCCGCGGGACCCATCTCGTTCGTCGCGCTCGCTGCGCCGCAACTTGCGCGCAGGCTCACCGGAACATCGGGTGTGGCGATGGTACCCGCGGCCTGTATGGGGGCACTGCTGCTGGTGGTCAGTGACGTTGTCGCACAGCGCGTCTTCGCCCCGACTCAGCTGCCGGTCGGTGTCGTGACCGTGTCGGTCGGAGGCGCATATTTCGTGTGGTTGCTCGCTCGTGAAGGGAGAAAGCAATGACAGGGAGAAAGCGATGACCGAGTCTCGGTTGCACGCGGACGCGATCACGGTCGGATACGACAAGAGCGTGATCATCGAGAACTTGACCGTCGCTATTCCCGACGGCAAGTTCACCGTCATCGTTGGGCCCAACGCCTGCGGTAAATCGACGCTGCTGCGAGCACTCTCGCGGCTGCTGAAGCCCTCCCACGGAGCCGTTCTGCTGGACGGCAAGGCAATCTCGTCGTATCCGGCGAAGGAGGTGGCTCGACGCCTCGGCCTGTTGCCCCAAACCTCCATCGCACCCGACGGTATCTCGGTGGCCGATCTCGTTGCGCGAGGCCGATATCCGCATCAGAAGTTGATCCGGCAGTGGTCGACGGCTGACGAGGCTGCGGTGGTCCAGGCCATGGACGCCACCGGCGTGACGTCGCTGTCGGCCCGGCAGGTCGACGAACTGTCGGGTGGACAGCAGCAACGAGTCTGGGTGGCAATGGTTCTCGCGCAACAGACACCGCTGTTGCTCTTGGACGAGCCCACGACCTTCCTCGACATTGCCCACCAGATCGAGCTTCTCGACTTGTTGGCCACACTGCCCCGCGAGAACGGCAACACTCTGGTCGCGGTGCTGCACGACCTCAACCATGCGTGCAGGTACGCCGATCACATGATCGCGATGAAAGACGGGGCCGTGGTCACCGAAGGTCCGCCTGCGGAGATCGTCACCGCCGAGCTGGTCGAGTCGGTGTTCGGACTGCCGTGCCGCATCATCGACGATCCGGAATCACACACTCCGTTGGTGATTCCTCGGGTGAGAACGACGACGATGGGCGATACCGCTGACGCATAGTAGGTAAGCCTTGGTTTACACTCGGCAAAACGGACCTTCGGGTTCGAGTGAAGATCTCGAAAGGATCCATCAGTGCCGAGTTGGAAGCAGCCCGAAGCAGGCCGTCGCCGTACACATACCGAGCGACGGGCCCTTCGCGTCGTTGCCCTCGCCTCGGCGGCACTCGTCGCCCTCGGCTCGGCCGCCTGCAGCTCCGAGCCCGCATCGAACGAGGGAGCGGGAACATCTACGAGTGACACCCGGGTGATCTCGACCGACCAGGGCGAGGTGACCGTTCCGGCGGACCCCCAGCGCATTGCGGTGCTGTCCGCGGGCCTGGCGGGCTACCTGTTCACTCTCGATGCTCCCGTCACCATCGCCGACACTCGGCTGCTCGGAGTGACCAATCTCGACGGCGGTTTTCCGCCGCAGTGGGCCGAGAAGGCGCAGGCACAAGGCACTCTGGAGTTGCCGGCCGGAGATCAGCTCGACCTCGAAGCCATCGCACAGGCCGCGCCCGATCTCATCATCGGTGGAGGGCAAGGCTTCGCAGCTGTTCTGGCGCAGCAATCATATGAGCAGTTGACCCAGATCGCACCGACCGTGCTGGTCCCGTCGAGCGTCACTACCTGGCAGGGCGAGCTCGAGGAGGTCGCCGAGGCTGCCGGTGAATCCGACAAGGTCGAGGCACTGATGACGGCGTACGAAGACAGGGTTTCCGAGGTGAAGGATTCGATCGCCGTTCCCGGCGCGCCGGTGTCGTACCTGCTCTCGTTGAGCACGAACGAGCCCTCGTTCATTCCGCAGACCGCGGCATTGCCGACGTTGCTCGAGTCGGTCGGATTCGAGCCCGACGACGTCATGACCAAAGCGAACAACCCGGAGCTGTACGGCTCGGGTGATTCATTTGTGGTCAGCCCCGAACTGCTCGCGCCGATCGCGAGTGCGCCGGTGATGTTCGTGGTTCCGGTTGCCGGGCGCAGTCTGGCCGAGCTGCAAGGAGATCCGGCCTACGCCGCTCTACCTGCTTTCACGTCCGGCACGGTGTACGAGCTTCCGGCCACGAGCTACCGCCCGGACTACGACGGCGTGATGGGCACACTCGATCTCGTCCAGCAGATGTTCGCCGGATAGCCGACATCGGTACGAGACAACCGTATTCGTTCGACCGAAGGAGAGCCCTCGATGGCGGGGACCGTCCGCGAGCTTCGAGTTTTTCCGATCTGTATGCGGGAACTCGACGTACTGGCCGTGGAAGACGTGACGCCCGGGATGCGGCGCGTGGTCGTGGGCGGTCCGTCGATGGATGCGCATGTGCGTGACGGCGTCGAGCTGCCACCGGTGTGTAGCACCGGATTCGATGACGACGTCAAAGTCCTTCCGGTGGATCCGATCACCGGGAAGCTGCCGTTTCCGGTGCCCGAGAACTCGGATGACGGAACTGTCGACTGGCCGCCTGGATCGTTCCCATACGGCCGGACCTACACGGTGCGTCGTTTCGATGACGAGCGCCGCGAGATGGCTCTCGACTTCGCGGCCCACGACGGTGGACTGGCGGCCGACTGGGCCAGGACGGTCCAGCCCGGCGAGAAGATTCTCGTTGCCGGACCGAAGCATTCGGCCGGACTGCCCGTCGGTGCCGACTGGATGTTGATCGCAGGCGACGAGACGGCGTTGCCCGCCATCGCACACTGTCTCGAGAAGTTGCCTGCCGATCTACCTGCCACGGTGGTGATCGAGGTTGCCGAGCCTGCGCACCGACAGAAGCTGGCAAGCGCTGCGCACGTGGACATCACGTGGCTCTACCGGTCCGAAACTGGAGGCGAGTCACGCTTGGTGGAGACGGTGCAGCGTGCGCAGTGGCGTCCCGGACAGCCATACCTGTGGGTGGCCGGTGAGGCGTCGACGATCAAACCGCTCCGTCGCTGGGCAAAAGTGGACAAGGAAATTGCGAAGCAATTCGTCGAGATAGCCGGGTACTGGAAGCGACGCGAGATCGCAGCTGTCGGATCGTCCGCAGAGCCGGATCCCGGTGCCCGGCTGCATGAGATGTCGGAGTTGTTGCCGCCGTTGGCGATTCGTACTGCTGTCACCGTCGGCATCTTCGCCGCGATCGACGGCGGGGCAGCTACGGCAGTAGAAGTCGCTGTCCGGTGCGGCACTCATCCCGGTGCCACCGCCAAGTTGTTGCGGCACCTGGCGCTGATGAACCTGGTGACCACCGATGGCACCCATTTTGCCCTGTCCGACATGGGGTCGATACTCGCCGACGAGGACGCATTCGTAACTCAGTCCTTGCATTTCGACCGGATTCATTCGCGACTGGACACGGCATTCCTCGGCCTTCTGGACACCGTCCGCACCGGCACCCCTGCCCGTGGACACGGTTTCGCCGACAAGATGCGCGAGGACGGCTTCGCGGCCGACTTTTACGAAGAAGCCGCGTTCGGGGCGGTCTATCGGGCACCGGCGCTACCCGACGCGATCGATCTCCATGGAGTGAAGACGGTGGCGATCTACGGCGAAGGTGGAGGGGTCTATGCGGACACGCTGGCGCGAATGCGTCCGGATCTGGCGTCACGGCTCGTCGGACTTCCGGCTCAGGGCGATCGCACGGCCGCTGATGTGGCTCCGTCACGTCGTGACCTGGTCGAACGCATCGACGCCAGTGAATTCGTTCCGTTGGCCGAGCCTGTCGATCTGGTGATCGCGGCCGACGTGCTCGATTCTCACCCCGACGCCGATGCCCGAGTGCTGCTGAAGGCACTGGGGAATTCGGGGCGGCGGGTGGTGCTGATCACCGACCTGCTCGATCCCGACACCACCGATGACCACGACACAGAGGACGACCTGTTGCGGCTGTGTCTGTACGGCTCGGGTCGTCGCACTGCAGCGGAAGTACGGGAGTTGGTCGTCGGGTCGGGGTTCGAGCCGCCCCGTTTCGGATCGTTGGGTTGGGGCTCGACCATCGCCGAGTTCGGCGGACATGCTTACCGGGGTTAGCCTGAGGGTTCTCGGAAGAAACGACGAGATATGTATCGAGGACGAAGATGAGTGAAGGATCGGTTGGCTTCTACTACGCCGACGTCGTTGCGGTGGAACGGCTGACCGTGCACATGGTGCGCGTGACGTTCGGCGGCGAGCATGTCGCTGCCTACCGCACCCTCGGGGTACCCGACGAGTGTGTCGGCGTCTACTTTCCCCGAGAAGGGGAGGTGACGCCGCCGCCGATGACCGAGGTCGACGGCCTGTGGTGGTTCCACGGTCTGGAGAACCCACCGGAGGGACGCAACTACACCATCCGCCGCCTCGACGAGACGCGCGGTGAATTGACCGTCGACTTCTTCGCACACGAGGGCGGCGTCGCGGCAACCTGGGCGCAGCAGGCCGCCCCTGGGCAGACGGTGCTATTCACGCGTCCGCGATCCTGGTATTCACCTCCCGCCGACGTCGAATGGCTGCTGCTGGTCGCCGACATGACCGGGTTGCCCGCACTCGGCCGGCTCGTCGAACAGTTGCCGGCCGGGGCGAAGGCTCACGCCATTGTCGAGGTGCTCGAGCGCGGCGACATCCAATCCCTCGAAACTCCTGCCGACGTCACGTTCGATTGGCGCATCGGTTCCGGAAACGGAGACAGCGCAAGCGTTCTCGACGACGCCGCGTTGGCGTACCCACTGCCCGAAGGATGTGGCTACGTGTGGTTCGCCGGGGAGGCGTCGTCCTCGCGTCGGGTGCGCAAGTACTTCCGCAAGGAATTGGGCTACGACATAGCGCATTTCGACATCATCGGATACTGGCGGGCCGATTCCGAGAAGTGGCTCGAGAAGTACAAGCAGTACCAAGAGGAAGCGCTGGCGGTGTACAACGGCGTCATCGAATCCGGCCGCACCGAGCAAGAGGCCAGTGAGGCATTCGATGCGCTGCTCGAGCGGGTCGGGCTCTAACTCCGGAATTCGTAGTTCGGCAACTCCAGCGTCGCCGCGTCGGGACCGAGGAATCTGCTCGTGACCGCTTGCACGGGTTTCGATCCGGCGAGACGAAGTACCCCGCGGAACGCGGCTACTCCCGCAGCTGTCTTCGGATGCGCGACGCGAGGCACGCCGGGCGGCAGCTTCTGGGCCTGCTCGACGAACGGCCGCATCCGCGTCTCGAAGGCCTCGAAGCCGGCGCGATGGTCCTCGGCCCGGGCGAGTTCGCCGGCAAGGACGTAGGCACCGGTGACCGACAACGTGGTGCCCATGCCGCTCAGCGGTGTTGCGCACCAGGCGGCGTCGCCGAGCATCCCTATCCTGCCGTTCGACCAACGCGGGGCCCTCACCTGCGCGAGGTAGTCGACGTAGAGCTCCGAATCCGGTCCGAGCGAATTCAGAATTCTGGGTACTTCCCAGCCGACGTCGGCGAACTTCGCCCGCAAGGCGGCAATCACCTGCTCGGTGGACGCGCCTTCGTACCCGCCGTCGTCGGACACCCAGGACAAGCTGAAACGCGTCGTGCCGAGGTTGTCCGGACGCAGATTGGCGACTCTGGATCCGGGGGCGTTGTACCAACGCCACCAGCCGTCGTCGCTCGGTCCCTTCGGCAACACCCCATAGGCGGTGTACAGGCCGACCGGCGTGGTCTCCGCTTCGGCAGGAAACACCAGTTCTCTACTGCTGGAACGGACTCCGTCGGCGAACAGGACGAGATCGAACCTTTCCGCTGTGGTCGACGCGAACGTGACGTCCACGCCGTCGGCATCCTGAACCACGCCGACGACACGATCGCCGTACCGGTATTCGGTTCGCGGACCGGCTGATTCGACGAGAATCCGAGCGAACTCGCCGCGCAGAATCTCCAACTCCGCTGTCGGTCCGTCGTGAGATCCGTCGCCGGCCGGGAAAGCGGCAATGGTGGCGTCGTTGTCGTCGACGAATCGGGTGCCCTTCTCGGTGGTGCCGTTGGCGAGCAACGTCGCGTCCATGCCCATCCGCCGCAGCACCTCGCGGCCCGATCCACGAACATCGATGTTCTGGCCGCCGAGTCGCAAGTGCGGAGCGCGTTCGACGACGGTGACGTCGTAACCGGCCTTGTCGAGCCAGAAGGCCACGGTGGGTCCGGCGATGCTGGCACCGGTGACGAGCACACGAGAAGTCATGGGACGGGCATGCCCGGGCGGCTGGTCGTTCAATCCCGAAAGGGAAAGTAGCTGAGCCTCACCTTGGTGGTGTACCTTCTCGGATTGTCCGGTTCATCCTTTTCGTCAGGAGTCCAGTGTTCACAGTCCGTCGTTTGGCCCTGCTCTCGTGCAGCGCAACCCTCGTCCTCGGTCTCACTGCGTGCAGCTCGGGCTCCACCGACGAGGCCGCGTCCACATCCGAGACCGCCACCGCAGACACCGCGCTGGTGGTGTACTCCGGACGCGGTGAAGAACTCGTCGACCCGCTGATCGAGCGTATCGGCGGCGGTATCGAGGTCGACTACTCGGGCAACACCAACGCCCAGGCCGCGAAGATCCTCGAAGAGGGCGACGCGACGCCGGCCGACGTCTTCTACGGACAGGACGCAGGCGCCCTCGGCGCTCTCGACGAGGCAGGCGCACTCGCGCCGTTGCCCGAGGACATCCTCTCGCTGGTCCCCGAGCAGTACCGCGGCACCGACGGCACCTGGGTCGCCACCTCCGCACGGGCCCGCGTGCTGGCCTACAACTCCGATTCGGTGCAGGCAGCAGACCTGCCGACCGGCATCGACGGACTGCTCGATCCCCGCTGGCGCGGACAGATCGGCTACGCACCGACCAACGCGTCGTTCCAGGCTTTCGTCACTGCCCTCCGCGTGCAGCGCGGTGAGGACGGTGCTCGCACCTGGCTCGAAGGATTCGTCGCCAACGAGCCCGTTGCGTTCGAGGGCAACGGCCCGCTGCTGACCGCCGTCAACGACGGACAGGTCGCCACCGGCCTCCTCAACCACTACTACTGGTACCCGTTCAAGGACGAGAACGGTGCCGACGCTCCCGTCGAGCTGCACTACTTCGAGCCCGGTGATCCCGGCGCACTGATCAACGTCGCCGGAGCCGGTGTGCTGGCTGCGTCGGACAACCAGGAGGCCGCATTCGACTTCGTCCGTGAGCTGCTCTCGACCGAATCGCAGACCTACTTCGCGAACGAGACCGCCGAGTACCCCGTCATCGACGGCGTCACCTCGGACTACGACCTGCCGCCGCTGTCCGACTTGGGCTCGACCGATCTCGATCTGGGCCGGCTCTCGTCCCTCGAGGAGACCCAGACCCTGCTCACCGACGTCGGAATCATCTAGTCGGTGCTCGATTCTGCACTCCAGCCGCTTCGGCGGCGCCACTTCGGCGGTCGTCCCGTTCTCGGGACGGCCGCGTTGTGCGTGGGAGCGCTGACGCTGACGCCCTTGGTGTACCTGTTCGTTCGAGCGTTCGACGGTGGTACCGAGAAAGTACTGCGGCTGCTATTGCGGCAACGCACCCTCGATCTTGTTGTCCGGACGGCCACACTCGCGCTCACCGTGGTGGTCGCTTCCGTTGTGGTGGGGACGCTGCTGGCATGGTTGACCGTACGGACCGATCTACCGGGGCGGCGCATCTTCTCGATGATCCTCGCAGCGCCGCTGGCCATCCCGTCGTACGTGTCCGGCTATCTGTGGATTGCCGAATTTCCCTCACTTGCAGGATTTTCCGGCGCTGCTCTCGTACTGACGCTGTCCTGCTTCCCGCTGGTGATGTTGCCGGTGTCCGCGGCGTTCGCCACCGCGGACCCGTCGTTGGCCGAAGTGTCTCGCACCCTCGGCCGCGGGGCGATGCGCACCGCCGTGACCGTCGAGTGCCGTCGCGTCGTTCCGGTTGCGGCAGCAGGTGCACTTCTGGTGGCGCTGTACACCATCAGTGACTTCGGGGCGGTTGCGCTGATGCGGTACGACGCCTTCACTCTCGGCATCTACAGCGCGTATCGCGGCGGACTCGACCGCACCGCGGCGGCGGTTCTCGGCCTGGTGCTCGTGGTGGGTGCGTTGGTGCTGACCCTCCTCGAACGGCGTGCTCGACGCGGGGCCACGGCGCGCGTGGGATCGGGTACCGACCGAACCGCGGAGCCGATCGCCCTCGGGCGATGGCGCATTCCCGCTCTTGCTGTCGTCGTTGCAGCGCTGAGTATTTCGGTGCTCGTGCCGATACTGGCCCTGGCGCGATGGCTCACTCGGTCGCTGCGCTTCACCGTCGACTGGTCGGACGTGCTGGCTGTCAGTGCCAAGACAGTTCAGTACTCGGCGACCGCTGCTCTGGTGGTAGCCGTGTTCGCGTTGCCGGTCGCGCTGTTCGCGGCCCGATCCACGTCGAGGGCCGCCCGCGGTGCCGAGTTGTCCACCTACATCGCGCACGGACTACCGGGGATCACCGTGGGACTGGCGACGGTGTTTCTCGGAATCAGGTTCCTGCCGTCGTTCTACCAGACCGCGGTACTGCTGGTGCTGGCGTACGTGGTGCTGTTCCTGCCGTTGGCCGTCGGTAGTACCAGGGCCGTCGTCGACGCCACTCCTGTTGTTCTCGAGGATGTTTCGCGAACGCTCGGCGCCGGACGTGTGCGCACCGACCTTCGGGTGACTATTCCGATCGCCGTACCCGGCATCGCCGCCGGGGCCGCGCTGGTCTTCCTGACCGTCGCCAAGGAATTGCCGGCGACCCTGATGCTGCGCCCGCGCGGAGTCGATACCCTCGCGACCACGCTGTGGTCCACCACCGAGGCGTTCCGATACGGCGAGGCGGCTCCCTATGCCGTGGCGCTGATCGTGATCTCCGTGGTTCCGACGATCGTCCTGACGCGGGCGCTGGGGCGCACGACACGGAAGCGAGTGGTACTGCGATGAGTACGATGATCTCCGATCTTGTTGCCTCCTACGGCAGTACCACGGTGTTGCACGGCATCGATCTGGATCTGGGCGACGGTGAGATGCTCGCCGTGCTCGGTCCCTCCGGCTGCGGCAAGACGACTCTGCTGAGATCGATCGCGGGCCTGCACCGTATCGATGCGGGTCGCATCACCTCCGACGGGCGCGACCTCTCCGTTGCCGGACGTGTCCAGGTACCCCCGGAGAAGCGGGGGATAGGCCTGATGCCACAGGAAGGTGGACTGTTTCCGCACCTGACGGTCCGCCGAAACATCGAATTCGGTTTGCGCACAGGGTTCGTGCGGCCGTACCTGTCCGGCCGAGCGGAGCGGTCGCGACGCGTCGACGAGATGCTCGAGCTCGTCGGACTGCCCGACGCGGGTGCGGTTCGACCCAGCGAACTCTCGGGTGGTCAGCAGCAGCGCATCGCGTTGGCGCGTGCGCTGGCTCCGGCTCCGTCGGTGGTGCTGATGGACGAGCCGTTCGCCGCTCTCGATGCAGGACTGCGCACCTCGATCAGGCAGGACGTTCGAGAATTGTTGAAGGCCAGCAAGACCGCGTCGATCCTCGTCACCCATGACCGGGGCGAAGCGCTCGGCACGGCGGATCGTGTCGCTGTACTACTGGGCGGGCGCTGCGCCCAGGTCGACACGCCGCGCGAGGTGTACGAGCGGCCGGCCACGCCCGCCGTGGCGCAATTCGTCGGCGACGCGTACTTCGTCGATGCGGTGGGCCACGGCGATTACGTCGAGACGATCCTCGGACGAATCGAGACCACCACTCGCGCAACAGGAGACGGGCAGGTTCTGCTACGCCCCGAACAGTTGGTGGTCTCGGATCCGGAGGACGGCGCATTCGTCGTCGAGCACGAGTTCTTCACCGGCCCCGAGTCCTCGGTGACCCTGCGGCACAGCGATACCGGGCTGCGACTGCGGGTCATCGCCCGCACCTTCGATCGATTCACCCCCGGCGGCGTCGTGGACGTCTCCGTGACATCTCCGGTGCACTGGTTCGAGGGCTCTGCGGACTAGGTTCGCAACTCCACGAGCGGGATCGGATTCTCCTGGCCGGGCCAGGTACCGACCAGGTGCGGCAGCTCGGTGGCAGTAGTGTCGATCACCCGTCGGACATACAGGCGCGGTGACGTCGACGGGTGCCCACCGGTACCCCGGACCCGCGTAGTGGATTCACGTACCGTTCGAGCACCATCGGGGGAGTGCACCACCAGTTCCGCCTGATCGGCACCGTCGACGATGGCCGCGGTGGTCACTGCCACGTACACCGGATCGCCGACGCCGTCGTAGACCCAACGCGTGCCCAGTACCGAATGTTCCATCGTGGCAACGAGATACGCGTCGGCTCCGGCCAGTGGGGCATTGCGATAGGTCAGGGGTACCTGAAACACAGTGCCCGACGCCGTCCGCACGAGATGGGTTACGACGCCGACCTCCCCGGCCGGATCGTCGAAACGATATGCGCCGACGGCCTCGAGGCCGGTGATATCCCTCTGAGCTGCCCACTCCTGCGTCGGAATCCAGGCTGCAATCGCGTCCAGTTTCGAGGGAACGAGCGTGGCGCGATGAATGATGGACATACAGAGAACGCTACTTTGCCGCACGCTTCGGCATCAGTACGGCTGCAACGGTCATCAGGACGGCCGCGACCAACACTCCGATGAAGACCAGATGGATGGCGTCGGACAGTTGTTCGGGTTCGGGATCCCCCGACACTCGCGCGTTGACGATCGCGCCGAACACCGCGACGCCGACCGCGCTACCGAGGGAGCGGGCGAACATGTTGGTGGAGGTGACGACGCCGCGTTCGGCCCAATCGACGCTCGACTGTGCTGCGATCAACGTGGGGCTTGCGATCAACCCCATTCCGAGGCCGATGACGAAGCACATCGCCGCGACATGCCAGATCTGCGATTCGGCGTCGAGCAACGTTGTCAGTGCCGCCCCGACGACGCCGATCGAGCCGCCGACGACCGCGGTGGTTCGGAAGCCGAAACGGAGGTACACCCGACCGGACTGGGATGCGGCGATCGGCCAACCGAGAGTCAGTGTGGACAGCGAGAACCCGGCGACGATGGCTCCGGTGCCGAAGACTCCTTGCACGAATGTCGGCACGTAGGAGGTCAGCCCCAGAATCAGCGCGCCGACGAGCAACGAGATGAAGCTGCTGACCACCAGAACGCGCCGGGTGAACACCCACAGCGGCAGGATCGGCTCCTCGGCGCGGGACTCCACCCACGCGAACACCGCAAGCAGTAGGAAGCCCACGACGAAGATCGCGATGCTGATCGGCGAATCCCAGGCCCAGGACTGGCCACCTTCCAGCAAGCCGAGCAACACCATCGTTGCGCCGACGGTGAGCAGAGCGGCCCCGAGGTAGTCGATCTTGGGCTTGGCGCGTTCGACGGCACCCTCCTCGAATTTGCGCAGCAGCATGAACGCCGCCAGTGCGCACAGAGGAATGTTGATGAAGAAGATCCATCGCCAGGACAGGAACTCGGAGAAAACGCCGCCGAGAGCTGGGCCGAGAACCGAGGAGATCGCCCACACGCTGGCCAGGTAGCCCTGGACTTTGGCGCGTTCGGCGAGGGTGTAGATGTCGCCGGCGATGGTGATGGACATCGGCTGTACGGCGCCCGCACCGAGTCCCTGAATCGCGCGGAAAGCGATCAGAGCAGGCATGCTCCACGCCAGGCCACACAGAATGGAGCCGAGACAGAACATCGCGATACCGAACAGCATGATCTTCTTGCGCCCGAACAGGTCGGAGAGCTTGCCGTAGAGCGGCACCGAGACCGCCTGCGCAAGCAGGTAGATCGAGAACAACCACGGGAACTGCGCGAACCCGCCGAGGTCGCCGACGATGGTGAGCACCGCAGTGGCGATGATCGTGGCGTCCAGCGCCACCAGTGACGAGCTGAGCATCAGCGCGATCAGGATGGGACCGCGTTCGGAGCGGAATCCGATGTCCGGGGTCGATTCGGTCGTTGCCATTGCTACTCATTGTGATCCCTGCCTGCCGACGCGGCGGCACCGGCCCAGATAGTGTTGAACACCGTGCGACCATCATTGAGTAGCTACGAGCATCTGGCCGGCGGCAAGGTCCGCGATCTCTACACCATCGACGACGCGCATCTGCTGCTCGTCGCGAGCGACCGCATCTCGGCGTACGACCACATCCTCGACACCCCGATCCCGGACAAGGGACGGGTGCTGACGGCGATGAGCGTGTTCTTCTTCGAAGAACTCGGCGGCGTGAACCATCTGGCAGGCGACCCGCGAGACGAGCGCATTCCCGCCGAACTGCTCGGCCGCGCCCTGGTGGTGAAGAAGCTGAACATGGTGCCGATCGAATGCGTCGCTCGCGGCTACCTCACCGGCTCCGGTCTGGCCGATTACAACGCCACCGGAGCGGTCTGCGGAGTCGAGCTGCCGCCCGGCCTGATCGAATCGAGCAAACTCGACGAGGTGATCTTCACTCCCGCCGCAAAGGCAGCACTCGGCGATCACGATGAGAACATCACCTTCGACCAGGCCGTCGAGCAGGTCGGTGCCGAACTTGCCTTCAAGTTGCGCGAGGACACCATCGAGATCTATTCGCGCGCAGCAAATTTCGCTCTGGAACGCGGAATCATTCTCGCGGACACCAAGTTCGAGTTCGGTACCGACGCCGACGGCAATCTCGTGCTCGCCGACGAGGTGCTCACTCCCGACTCTTCGCGGTACTGGCCCGCCGATTCGTACCAGGAAGGTCGCGTCCAGCCGAGCTTCGACAAGCAGTTCGTCCGCGACTGGTTGACCGGTGAATCCGGGTGGGACCGCAAGTCCGACGCCCCGCCACCACCGTTGCCGGACGACATCGTCGCCGCGACACGCAGCCGCTACATCGAGGCCTACGAGCGCATCTCGGGCCTGAACTTCGACGATTGGGTCACGCCATGACGATCACCCCTCCCGTTGCCAAGAAGGTGCCCCTCGAACGCACCCATCACGGCGATACGTTCATCGACAACTACGAATGGTTGCGCGCCAAGGAAGACCCCGAGGTCATCGCGTACCTCGAGGCCGAGAATGCCTATACCGAGCAGCAGACGGCCGGACTGGAATCACTCCGCGGCAAGATCTTCGACGAGATCAAGTCCCGAACCCAGGAGACCGACCTGTCCGTGCCGACGCGCATGGGCCAGTGGTGGTACTACTCCCGCACCGTCGAGGGAAAGTCGTACGGTCTCCAATGCCGTTGCCCCGTCGACTCTCCCGACGACTGGACACCGCCGACGCTGTCTTCCGACGTGGACGTTCCAGGTGAGCAGGTCCTGCTCGACGCCAACGTCGAGGCGGAGGGTCACGACTTCTTCTCCCTCGGTGCGTTCTCGATCAGCCTCGACGGCACGCTGTTGGCGTACTCGACCGACACCGAGGGCGACGAGCGCTACACGCTGCGTTTCAAGAACCTCGACACCGGAGAACTGCTGGCCGACACCATCGAGAACGTCGCGCCGGGAGCCACCTGGACCGCCGACGCCACGCACGTCTTCTACCTGACGGTCGACGAATCTTGGCGTCCCGACACCGTGTGGCGACACACCCTCGGTAAGACCGAGGACGTCAAGGTCTTCCACGAGCCCGACGAAAGCTACTGGGTCGGTTTCGGTTCCACCCGTAGCGAGAAGTACCTGATGATCTGGGTCGGTTCCAAGATCACCTCCGAGTGCCTCGTCCTGGAATCCACCGATCCCGAGGGCGAGTTCCGCGTCGTACTGCCACGCACGGACGGCATCGAGTACAGCATCGAACACGCCGTCGTGGCCGGTGAGGATCGCTTCCTCATCACCCACAACGGATCGGTCAACGGCTGGGGCACCGAGGGGGAGAAGGCCGAGAACTTCCTGCTCGCCGAGGCCCCGGTCTCCGACCCGCTCGATCAGCGCACCCTTGTTCCTCATCGCGACGACGTCCGCGTCGAGGACATCGACGCCTTCGCCGGCCACCTGATCTTCACCTACCGGCGCGAAGCGTTGACGCGCATGGCGATCTGGCCGCTGACCGACGAGGGATACGGCGAATACCGCGAGCTCGAGTTCGACGAGGAACTCTATTCGGTCGGAGCCGGCTCGAACCCCGAATGGGATCAGCCGCTGCTGCGGATGGTCTACACCTCGTTCATCACCCCCGGTCAGGTCTACGACCTCGACATCGCCAGTGGTGAACTGCTGCTCCGCAAATCGCAGCCGGTTCTCGGCAAGTTCGATGCCGGTGACTATGTGCAGCACAGAGATTGGGCCACCGCGCCGGACGGAACGCAGATTCCGCTGTCGGTCATCGCTCGCAAGGACGTCCCCGAGGGTCCTGCTCCCACGTTGCTGTACGGCTACGGATCGTACGAGGCGTCGATGGACCCGTCGTTCTCGGTCGCGCGGTTGTCTCTGCTCGACCGCGGCATCGTGTTCGTCGTCGCACACGTGCGCGGCGGCGGCGAGATGGGTCGGCACTGGTACGACAACGGCAAGACGCTGAAGAAGAAGAACACGTTCACCGACTTCGTCGCTGCCGCAAAGCATCTCATCGATACCGGCCGCACCTCACCGAAGCATCTGGTCGCCGATGGCGGTAGCGCAGGCGGACTGCTGATGGGTGCGGTGGCCAACCTCGCACCCGAGCTGTTCAACGGCATCCTCGCCAACGTTCCGTTCGTCGATCCGCTCACCTCCATCCTCGACCCGTCACTGCCGCTGACGGTCATCGAATGGGACGAGTGGGGAAACCCGTTGGCGGACAAGGAGGTGTACGAATACATGAAGTCGTACAGTCCCTACGAGAACGTCGAGGCCAAGGACTACCCGTCGATCCTGGCGATCACGTCCATCAACGACACCCGCGTCCTGTACGTCGAGCCCGCCAAATGGGTTGCGGCCCTTCGTGCAACCAAGACCGGTGACTCGGACCTGTTGCTCAAGACCGAAATGAGCGCTGGCCACGGGGGAGTGAGCGGACGCTACGAGAAGTGGAAGGAAGCGGCTTTCGAGTACGCGTGGATCGTGAGCGCCTCCGGCGCACGTGCATAGAAGCTCGTAGCCTGCTACGAGTTTCCGTTCACATGCGGCGCAGCCGCTCTAACGCCATACGTAGCGGACCTGCGGTCGCCCGGCTTTACCGTATTCGGTGTGCCGGGTGACCAGGCCGTCGTCGGCCAGACGCTCGAGGTATCGCCATGCCGTCACTCGGGACACTCCGACGACCTTCGCGGCCTCGGATGCGTTGAGTCCGTCGGCCGATTCCTTGACGGAGGCGGTGATGCCGTCCATCGTCTGCGGGGCAATGCCTTTGGGGGTTGAGACGCGTTCGTCGGCCGTCCGCAGATGCGCCATCGCACGGTCGATGTCTCGCTGACTGGACGCGTTCTCGCCGGCCGGTAACGCATCGTGAAATTCACGGTAGCGCTCGAGCTTGTCGCGAAACGCAGCGAACGTGAACGGCTTGAGCAGATACAGCACGATGCCGTGCGCCACGGCCGAACGCACCACCGACAGATCCCGCTCGGAGGTGATGGCGATGACGTCGGGGCTCGGGCGCAGGCCGCCGAGGGCTGCGGCCACGTCGATGCCACTCGCGTCGGGCAGCCCGATGTCGAGCAACACCAGATCGACGGACTCGGTGCTGGCGAATCTCATGGCCGCAGCACCGGTGTGTGCGACGCCCGCAACCTCGAAGCCCGGGGTGCGCTCGACGTACGTCTTGTGAGCCTCGGCGATCAGCGGTTCGTCGTCGACGATCAGTACCTTGATCACGACGGAGATCCGGGGATGGTGGCGATCATGACAGAGCCGTACGTCACCTCGGATGTCAGGGTGCCGCGATGGCGACCGATCACCTGAGTCACCAGGGCCAGGCCCAGCCCGCGTGACCCGGACTTGGTCGAGTAGCCGCGCCGCAGAGCCGCTTTCAACGTCTCCGGTGGCATTCCGGGACCGCTGTCGGCCACGCGGACGACGAGTTCGCCGTCGGCATCACGGACGGTCACTTCGACCCACGGCTGATCGGATTCTTTCGAGGCATCGATGGCATTGTCTATCAGATTGCCTACCAGCGTGACCAATTCGCGAGCCGTCAATACCCCTTCGTCCTCCATCGCGGTGTCGTCGGTGATGGTGAGTTCCACACCCTGCTCGGCAGCTTGACTGACCTTGCCCAGTAGCAGAGCCGCGAGCGCAGGCTCGCCGACGGCGTTCATCAGCCGGTCGATGAGGGATTGCGAGAGCTCCAGATCGGCCGTCGCGAACTCCACGGCTTCCTCGGGTCGGCCGAGTTCGACCATCGTGATGACCGTGTGCAGCCTGTTGGCCGATTCGTGAGCCTGCGAACGCAGCGACTCGGCGAAACTACGCACCGAGTCGAGTTCACCCATCAGCGAACGTAATTCGGTCTGATCGCGGATTGTCAGCACATTGCCCAGTCGCCTGCCCTCCCACATCACCGGATCCTGATTGACGACGAGAACACGATCCTTCGTCAGATGCAGTTCACCGCGCACGATGCCGGTGTCCATCTGCTGCATCGACTCCGGCAATGACGCGAGCGAGACCGGGCCCTCCGGTAGGTCGAGGAGGCGTCGAGCCTCGTCGTTGACCAACTCGGCCTCGTCGCCGCGGCCGAATACCAACAGACCTTCACCGATGGAGTGCAGGACGGCGTCGTGATGTTCGTACATCGTGCGCAGCTCAGCCGGGGCCATGCCCAGTGTCTGACGCCGGAGCCGGCGGCTGAGCAATGTCGATCCCACAGCGGCGACGACGAAGGCGGCGAGCACGACCCCGATGATGAGCGGTAGCCCCTGAAAGAACTGGTCGCTGATCTTCTGGCGAGTGACTCCGGCGGAGACGAGGCCGACGATGTCGCCGGAGGAGTCGGTGACCGGGGTGACCGACCGGATCGAGGGGCCGAGGGACCCGACGTAGGTTTCGGTGAACGTTTCGCCCTGCAGCGCACGGTCGATGTTGCCGCTGAAGGGCTTGCCGATCAGGTCGACGGTGGTGTGGGTGAATCGAGTGCGATCCGGGGCCATGACGACGATGAAGTCGACGCCCGTCACCTGCCTGATCTTCTCGGTTTCCGGTTGCAGACGCGACGTCGGATCGTCGGACTCGATAGCCAGCGGCGTCGACGGTTCGTTGGCGATGCTCACAGCGATCGCCGTGACTTCGCGTCGGGTCGCGTCGTCGCTGTTGGACCGTTCGTTGAGCACCGTCAGGATGCCGCCGGCGAACACGACGACCGCCATGACTACGAGCTGCAGCACCAGCACCTGGCCGGCGACGCTCAGCGGACGTTTGGTGGACAACGGATTCCTTTCGCGCAAGAACGATCGGTGTGAACGAAATGAACGTATAGGTGACTCCTGTCACTGCGTGCAGCAACATCATCTCTCAGCAGGGGTGATGCACCTCACTCCACTCCCAGTAGTTACGAAGTCCGCAGTTCGACTCGCGCTTCACTTGAACCAGAAGGAACACTCATGAGTATCAGCACCGATGCTGAGCGGTTCGACAACCCGCCCACCGAGCCCAAGAAGAAGCGCGACAAGACTCATTGGCTCTACATCGCGGTGATCATCGCCGTGATCGCCGGAGTCGTCGTCGGATTGCTGTGGAAGGATTTCGGTGTCGAGCTGGCAGTGCTCGGCACGCTGTTCGTCAGCCTGATCAAGATGATGATCAGCCCGGTCATCTTCTGCACCATCGTGCTCGGCATCGGTTCGGTCCGTGCCGCAGCCAGCGTCGGCAAGGTCGGCGGCCTTGCGCTGGCGTACTTCCTCAGCATGTCGACCATCGCGCTCGGTATCGGCATGGTCGTCGGCAACCTGATCCAGCCCGGTGACGGTCTGGACATCCCGGCCAGCGGCGGAGCCGATGACCTCGTCAAGACCGCCGAGGCGGCCGGCGGCACGATGGACTTCATCGCCGGAATCATTCCGACATCGCTGCTGTCCTCGCTCACCGCAGGCTCGGTGCTGCAGACGCTGTTCGTCGCCATCCTTGTCGGCTTCGCGTTGCAGGCCATGGGCAAGAGCGGTGAAGGCATCCTCAAGGGCATCGGCGCAGTGCAGAAGCTCGTCTTCCGCATCCTGACCATGATCCTGTGGCTCGCCCCGATCGGTGCTTTCGGCGCCATCGCCGGTGTTGTCGGCAAGACCGGGTTCGACGCAGTCCTGCAGCTCGGCACCCTGATGCTCGCCTTCTACATCACCTGCTTCATCTTCGTCTTCTTCTTCCTCGGACTGATCCTGCGCTTCGTCACCGGCTTCTCGATCTTCAAGCTGGTCAAGTACCTGGCCCGTGAGTACCTGCTCATCGTCGCCACCAGCTCCTCCGAGTCGGCCCTGCCGCGTCTGATCGCCAAGATGGAACACGTCGGCGTCGAGCGCACCACCGTCGGCATCGTCGTCCCCACCGGCTACTCCTTCAACCTCGACGGCACCGCGATCTACCTGACGATGGCCTCGATCTTCATCGCCGACGCCATGAACCTGCCGCTGTCGATCCCCGAGCAGTTCTCGCTGCTGCTGTTCATGATCATCGCTTCCAAGGGTGCAGCCGGAGTGTCCGGAGCCGGCCTGGCCACACTGGCCGGCGGTCTCGAAAGCCATGCTCCGCAGCTGCTCGACGGAGTGCCGATCATCGTCGGAATCGACCGCTTCATGTCCGAGGCTCGTGCAGTCACGAACTTCTCCGGAAACGCTGTCGCCACCCTGCTCATCGGCACCTGGACCAAGACGCTCGACAAGGATCGGGTCAACACGGTCCTCGACGGCAACCTGCCGTTCGACGAGGAGACCATGGTCGACGATCACCTCCCCGAGGACGAGCGACCTGCCGACAAGCAGGTCATCATCGAAAAGCACGCCGCCAAGGCGTAAGGCCTGCCGGGCGCCGCGCATCCCCCCGTCGCCCGGTTCGGAAAACGCAAGTACGACCCCGCCACCAGCGGGGTCGTACTTGCTTTTGTACGTCGGTTCCATTCTGTCGGTACTCACAGGTAAGTTCGGGTGATGACTGAAGTTCAGAACATCGGCATCAACACGCTGGGTGGTGCGCCCACCTCGCTCGACGAGTACGCCGGAAGGGCCGTTCTCGTGGTCAATGTCGCCTCCAAGTGTGGACTGACCCCGCAGTACGAAAAGCTCGAGAAGCTCGCCAACGAATACTCGGCCCGTGGCCTCTCGGTCGTCGGAGTGCCTTGCAACCAGTTCGGTGGCCAGGAGCCCGGCACCGCCGAAGAAATCGAGACGTTCTGCTCCACCACGTACGGCGTCACGTTCGCAATGACCGAGAAGGTCGACGTCAACGGTGACAACCAGCACCCGTTGTACGCCGAACTGACCAAGACCGAGGACGCCGAAGGTAAGGCCGGGGACGTTCAGTGGAACTTCGAGAAGTTCCTGATCTCGCCCGAGGGCGTCGTCACCGATCGCTTCCGTCCGCGCACCGAGCCGGACGCTCCCGAGGTGCTCGCCGCGATCGACAAGATCCTGCCGAAGGAAACGATCGCCGTTTAGCTTATGTCTGCATCGACTTCGAGCCTCGTTCACGCTGGTGTGCGAGGCTCGAGTCATGTCTGGACGCCTGATCGTGTCGGTGAGCGGAATCAAGAACGACACCTACGAGCACGCCGCCGAGTTCGCACGAATTCTCGACGGACGAGGCGTCCCGTTGTCGCTGCTCGTCGCACCGCGATTGAAAGACAAATACCGACTTGCTGCGGACGTGCCCACCCAGGAGTGGTTGCGGGCCCGACGCGACGGCGGCGACGCGATCGTTCTGCACGGCTACGACCAGGCCGCGACGAAGCGTCGACGCTCCGAGTTCGCCGCACTGCCTCGTCATGAAGCTCGACTGCGACTGATGGCCGCAGACCGGGTGATGGAACAGACCGGACTGCGCACCAGAGTGTTCGCCGCTCCGCGCTGGATCGCCTCACCCGGAGCCGTGGAAGCGCTGCCCGATGCAGGCTTCCGAATGTTGGCTGCGCTGAACGGTATTCACGACCTCGACCGGGACGGCGTCATCCGTGCCCGAGTCTGGGGAATCGGTGAAGGATTCAAAGCCGAGCCCTGGTGGTTCAAAGCTCTGGTACTCGGGGCCGGCCGCACCGCGCGCCGCGAGGGAGTGGTGCGCCTGGCGATCAGTGCCAAACAACTCGGTCGACCGGGGCCGCGACAGGCAATCCTCGATGCCATCGACCTCTCCCTGCACCACGGAGCCGAGGCCGGCGTGTACGAATGGATCCCGCGAACCAAAGCCCGCGTGGCGTAGCTCCTCGCTGACTGATCCCCGCCCCGCCCCGCGTCAATGGACCCTTGCACGCCCCAGACGTATGCACAGTGCCATTCACTCGCACGGGGTTGCGGCGTGAATGTTCCATTCCAACGCTCAGACGTATGCAGTGGTCCATTGACGCGAACGGGGTGGGTGCGGTCGTAGACTCGCAACAATGAGTGCCTCGACCGTGAACCTCGACGACATCGTTGCCGCACATCGCCACATGCGTGAACGCAATCCGCTGGTGCAGTGCCTGACCAACACCGTCTCGGTTCAGTTCGTGGCGAATGCACTGTTGGCCGCGGGTGCCGCTCCGGCGATGGTGGACAACCCAGAGGAAGCGGCCGGTTTCGCGGAGATCGCCGACGCGGTCCTGGTCAATCTCGGAACTCCGACGGCGGCGCAGGTGGAGAGTTCTCGCCTGGCGTCGGCCGCTGCGAGAGAAGCGGGCAAGCCATGGGTTCTCGACCCGGTGGGGGCGGGCGGTCTGCCGTGGCGTACCCAGGTTGCCGTCGAGCTACTTGCCAACCGGCCCAGCGTTATTCGCGCGAATGCGTCCGAGGTCATGGGTCTGGCGGGCGCTGACGGCGGATCGAGAGGGGTGGATTCGTCTGCGCGCGTTGCGGATTCCGTTGATGCGGCGCGATCACTGCTGGATCGGGCCGAGATCGTGGCGGCCTCGGGGGAAGTCGACCACATCGTCGGGCAAGGATCCTTGGTGAAGCTCGGCGGCGGAAGTGCACTGCTGCAACGGGTTACGGCTACCGGGTGTGCGTTGGGTGCACTGACTGCGGCGTACTGCTCCGTGTCACCGAATTCGCTGATCGGTGCCGTCGCCGCGCACGCGCATGTTGCGGTGGCGTCGGAGATAGCGGCGCAGTCGACCTCGCGGCCGGGATCCTTCGCTGCCGCGTTCCTCGATGGCCTGGACACGGTGGACGAGTCGGCACTGCGGGAACTGGTTCGGCTCGACTGACGGGTGCAACGGTTGCTCCACTGTGCGCCGACATCCGCGAACACACTGCGGAGCGTACGACGAGTGGAGCAAAAATCGCCTGCGCCGTGAAGATAACGGCCCCTTGATCGAAATGTGATGTAACACAACACGTTTACGCGCGGACATACCTGGCGTCCCGCAAATCGAACCAGGTGGTCTTATGAAACGACTTCTTCTCGTCACCATCACTGCGCTCAGCCTCGTCGCGTGCGGCAACTCGGACGAACTGGTCGCAGCGACGGCGACCGGTGCGCCCACCTCGAACGCCCAGCCCCAGCCCGTACAGCCACAGGACCAGCCCAATGCGACCCAGCCGGTAGCCGCGGGCGAGGATGCGGATCCCAACGGTCCGGTCGACTCGAACACCGAAGAGCTTCCCGAGAACAACTCCATTCCCGACGCCACCGCACCTGTGACCTGCCTCGACGTGTCGTCCAGCTCGGTGACCGAAGCCGTGAACTCGCTGCCGCTGGTCTTCGCCGATTCACCGTGGGTCGCGACGCGGATGGGCGACCCGTGTGCGTCGTTCACCTGGGTCGAAGCCCTGCCGTACGGCGCGACGGTCAGCTCGCCGACACATCTGCTCTTCTTTCACGACGCCGAGTACCTCGGCACCGCGACGCTCGAGCCGTACGGGTTCACGTCGGTGGCGGCCCAGTCCGCCGACACGATCACAGTGAACTACCGCTGGCCACTCGCCGGTGACGCGAATGCGAACCCTACCGGCGGCCCGGTGACGATCGAGTACCAGTGGGACGGGACGCAGGTGACGATGATCGGCACCCTTCCGCCCGAGGTCATCGGCTAGATCGAGACGGACGATTCCTTGGGAAGCTCGCGGAATTCGGCGTCGGACATGTCCTTGAAGCGGCCGTAGTACGCGCCGGTCGCCTGGTCGGCGATCACTGCCTGATGAATGGGGAACGCCATCTTCGGAGCCACCGCACGCAGGAACTCGACCGTCTCGGACAGCTTCGACCACGGTGCGGCCGCGGGGAGCGCGAGTACGTCGACCTGCTGCTCGGGGACGAAGAGCGAGTCGCCGGGATGGAACAGCTGGCCCGGGTTCTCCGGAGTGCCGAGCAGGTAGCCGGTGTTGTCGATCTCCGGCAGTTCGGGATGGATGACGGCGTGGGTTCCGCCGACGCCGGTGACCGTGATGCCTCCGACCGCGAAGGCCTTGCCTGCGGGAGCCGCCGCCCACTGGCCGCCCAATTGGCCCGCAGTCATCGGATCGGCATGCAGTGCCGCTCGCGGATTTGCCTCGACCAGAGCCGGAAGTCGTTGCAGATCGACGTGATCCGGGTGCTGATGGGTGACGAGGATGGCATCGAGTCCGGTGATGCCCTCGAACCCGTGGGAGAACGTGCCGGGATCGAACAGCACGGTGGTGCCGTTGAGTTCGACGAGAACGCAGGAATGTCCGAAGTGTGTCAGCCGCATGGACTCCACAGTAAGCGCGGTTTCGCGCCTCCCGCCAGGGCTGCGTAGACTCCCACCTGCCGGTAACAGTCTTGCTGTACGTATTTCAAGGAGCGCTTTCGTGGCCCGAGTCGTTGTCGATGTCATGCCCAAGGCCGAGATTCTCGATCCGCAGGGTCAAGCGATCGCGGGCGCGCTGGGCCGTCTGGGTATCTCCGGTGTATCCGACGTGCGACAGGGCAAGCGTTTCGAGCTCGAGGTCGACGACTCCGTCGACGACGCCGAGCTGGAGAAGATCGCAGAGTCGCTGCTGGCCAATACGGTCATCGAAGACTGGACGGTCACTCGCGTGTCGGTAGAGCCCGCCGCATGAGCGCCCGTATCGGAGTCATCACCTTCCCCGGGACCCTCGACGACGTCGACGCCTCCCGCGCAGTCACCCTGGCCGGCGGAGAAGCCGTCAGCCTGTGGCATGCCGACGCCGATCTGAAGAACGTCGACGCCATCGTCGTCCCCGGCGGATTCTCCTACGGCGACTACCTGCGGGCCGGCGCAATTGCCAGATTCGCCCCCGTGATGGAGTCCGTCGTGAAAGCAGCCGAGGGCGGTATGCCGGTTCTCGGTATCTGCAACGGCTTTCAGGTGCTCTGCGAGGTGGGACTGCTTCCCGGTGCGTTGACCCGCAACGAAGGGCTGCACTTCGTGTGCCGCGATCAGTGGCTGGCAGTGGAGAACACCGACACCGCGTGGTCGTCGCGCTACGAGCCCGGTGCCGAGATTCTGATCCCGGTCAAGAACGCCGAGGGTCGATTCCAAGCACCGCAGAACGTGCTCGACGAGCTCGAGGGTGAGGGTCGCGTCGTGTTCCGCTACAGCGGTACCAACCCGAACGGATCGCAGCGGGGGATCGCCGGCATTTCCTCCGCCAACGGTCGAGTCGTCGGTCTGATGCCGCATCCCGAACACGCAACCGAGCCACTGACGGGTCCGAGCGACGACGGCTTGGGCATCTTCTATTCGGCTCTGGACACGATCGTCAACGCCTGACCCCAACCTGTCGGTGCTCGCGGTTATTGTGCTGACATGACGCTGACGTTGGGCATGATCACGTTCGACACCACCGATCCTGGGCCGCTCGCGCGTTGGTGGGCGACGCAGGTCGACGGCACGATCGTGGAGGAGAACGACGGCTGGTTCTACGTCGTCGAACTCGCCGCCGCGCCGTACCGAATGGCCTTTCAGAAGATCGACGATCCGACGCCCGGCAAGAATCGTGTCCACCTCGACATGACCACCGAGAATCTCGACGGTGAGGTTGCGCGTCTGGTCGAGGCGGGTGCACGTGAAGTTGCGCAACACACCATGGGCGACTTTCGCTGGGTGACGCTGAGCGACCCCGACGGCAACGTGTTCTGCGTGTCCGGGTCGCACTGAGCATCGAATGCCTGCCCAAACGTGGGTGACCCTGATCGTCGGTGTGCTCGCCGTCGTCGGAGTCGCTCTCACCATTCGTCAGCGCACCGTCGCCGACAGACGAGCGCAGGCAGGGCAGCGGATCACCTGGTGCCTCGACCACACAGTCAGCACGGACGACGCCGAAGCTGCCCTGGGGTGGGATATCTACGGGGCGGTTACGGACTCCCCACTGATAACCAGAACGGAGCAGGATGTCCTGGTGGCCCTTGCGGATCGCGCCTTGCGGCATGCACTGGCGCAACCCGATGAACACGAGGACACTGACAATCGAGGCGATGAGCTGGAGGACCTGCGATGACCACCACGGACGAACGCAAGATGAAGGTCGGACGACCGGAGGTCGCCGCGGCGGCTGCTCGCGCATCGATCGCAATCCGTGAACGCAGCGGACGTGATGTGCCGCAGTGGATCCGCGACGCCGCAGCGGGTCGACCTACCACCCCGCCGCCCGAATAGCGCGTCCTATCAGGACACGAGCGCCCACCATTCCGTCTCTGGAATGCGGGCGTTCGTCGTGAATGCCAGGCGTGCGGACCGTCGAACGAATTCATGCCGCACGCGCCCGCAACTCCGTCAAGGTAGAAGCGAAAACGCCCGTTGGGCCGTGCGATACGTCGCAATACTCACCGTCTCGCCAGAAGAACACCGAGCGCGACAGTGGGCTCGGTGTGTCACGACTGAACATGTCGGCCAGCTCGGCGAGTGCTGCCACTGCCCCGAGTGCACTATCGGCATCGCTCGGCCTGTGAACGGCCAGTTCGTAGGCGCTGGGGACGGCGAACAAAAGGCCGTACAGGCACTCGCCGAGGTGCGTCGATATCAACGTGGGCATGTCTGCGACCTTCGACGCGATGTAGATCGAATCGCCGCTCAGCACATGGACGTCGATGCCGTCCCTGCTGAGGATCTGGGCGTCCTCGAACTGCATCGCAGCCGTGTTGTGTCGGCCGGCAGCCCAAGCGGCCTGCAGGTCCCGGCCGACGAGATGCCGATCGGCCAGTGTCAGCGCTCGATTGGGAGACGACAGATTCAGCACACGCACCGGGGATCCGGGTGCGTCGACCAGGGGAACCGCGTAATCGTATTCGGCCAGTGTCTCGAGGGCGGTCGGTGCGACGACGCGCTCGCGCAACCTCGCATGGAACTCGTTGTCCGACAACGAGGTGATGAAGGTCGGGTCGGCTTCGCGCATCATCTCGATCATGACGTCGACATGGCTGTCGATGATGCTGTCCCACGCCGATCTGCCTGCCTTCGAGCAGCGGGCGAAAAGGTTCTCCAGCGGAAGGTGC
Source organism: Rhodococcus sp. WWJCD1 (assembly GCF_002258735.1). Taxonomy (NCBI): domain Bacteria; kingdom Bacillati; phylum Actinomycetota; class Actinomycetes; order Mycobacteriales; family Nocardiaceae; genus Rhodococcus; species Rhodococcus sp. WWJCD1. The sequence continues at coordinate 42,816 of NZ_NOXY01000008.1, read as the reverse complement.
GCGCCTGATCCCGTCGCCAGTGTTGTCGAATCCACGCGGTGAACCACTACCCCGCGCCTGCGGAACACCTCGATGGTCTTCATCCGCACGATTGCGAATGTGGTTGCGTGAACTGCACCGTAGTTCGGCAAAGACTGAAATTTCATGAAGATCCCCCCGGTCTGGTGTGCTCTTGATGCGTTCGACGCGGCGGCTGCCACAATGGTTCCCATGCCGTCCAACGCTTCTGCAATCGGTCTCTGCAACTTCGTCGACGTCTCGCCGTCGCCGTTCCACGTCTGCAACACGGTGTCGGTGCAGCTCGAGGAGGCCGGTTTCGTTCGGCTCGACGAGATCGACGCCTGGCCGACCGAACCCGGTCGCTACTACTTGATCCGCGGCGGTTCTCTCGTCGCCTGGAGTACCGAGCGCGGTAATTCGAGTCGTTCCGCAGGCTCCACTCCTGATGGCCCGTTCCGCATCGTCGGCGGACACACCGACAGCCCCAACCTTCGCGTGAAGCAGCATCCCGATCTCGAATCGGCAGGCTGGCAGATGGTGGGCCTCGAACCGTACGGCGGTGCCTGGCTCAACTCCTGGCTCGATCGCGATCTGGGCATCTCCGGCCGGTTGAGTGTGCGTGACGGCAACGCTGCGCGCGAAGTGCTCGTCAAGGTGGACGAGCCGATTCTGCGAGTTCCGCAGCTGGCGATCCACCTGTCCGAGGACCGAAAGGGTGTCACCCTGGACCCGCAGCGACATGTCAATGCCATTTGGGGCGTGGGTAATTCACCGAAATCCTTCATCGCCTACGTCGCCGAGAGAGAAGGCGTCGACCCGCGTTCGGTACTGGGCTGGGAGCTGATGACACACGACCTCGCGCCCAGTGCCGTCGTGGGCGTGGAGTCGGAACTGGTCAGCGCGCCGCGTCTGGACAATCAGGGCACCTGCTACGCCGGAACTCAGGCTTTGCTTGCTGCAGTGGAGAATCCGACCGATGTGACGCCGGTGCTGGCACTGTTCGACCACGAGGAAGTCGGCAGCATGTCCGATCGCGGTGCGTTCTCGGATCTGCTGAACACCGTGCTCGAGCGCATCGTGCTCGGACGCGGCGGTGGGCGTGAGGAATTCCTGCGCACGATGGCCGGATCCATTTGTGCCTCAGGCGATATGGCGCACGCGACGCACCCGAACTACCCGGATCGGCACGAGCCCGCGCATCGCATCGAGCTCGGCGGGGGACCGGTGCTGAAGGTCAACCAGAACCTGCGCTACGCAACGGACTCCGCCGGAGCAGGTGCCTTCGCGCTCGCCTGCGATCAGGCCGGAGTTCCCTTGCAGCGCTACGTGCATCGCGCCGATCTACCCTGTGGATCGACTATCGGACCCATCACCGCGTCGCGCACCGGGCTGTCGACAGTGGACGTCGGCGCAGCACAGCTGGCCATGCACTCTTCGCGAGAGTTGATGGGTGCCAACGACGTGAAGGCATACGCCGACGCGTTGGCGGCATTCCTCGCCCCTGCGCTTTAGCCGGTCGCAAACGCGCGCGCATTCGTCAGGTGCGCGTGGATTCGTGCCCGATTCGGTGGCTGCTCCGCTCGCGTCTGGCAAACGCGCGCGCGTTTGCGAGATCGGGGGGGGTGAGCGAGCGACCCGAACCCCGACGACTCGGCTAGAGCGGATCGAGTTGGAGGCACGCATCCGCCGCGAGCCAGAACAACTGTTCGCGCACTGTTGTCGCCTTGGTCCAGCCGCGGTGATCCCAGTCGGCGGCGAGGGAGTCTCCCGCGTACAGCAGTTGCGCGAATCGCACTCCGCGGAATCGGGCCACCGCGCAGAAGGCCGATGCCTCCATGTCGACCGTCCGGCAGCCCTCCTCGACGCGACGCGACACTCGGCCACGCGTCTCGCGGTAGAGCGCGTCCGTCGTCCAGGAACGCCCGGTGACGAAGTCGATTCCGGCATCGGTGAGCACCGACTGGAGTACGGCCACACCTGCCGGGTCGGCCTCGACCACCCGTCCGGGCGGTAGGTAGTGGAACGAGGTTCCCTCGTCACGCAGAGCGCTGTCGACCACCATCACGTGTCCCATGCCCAGGTCGTCGGACAGGGCTCCGGCACCGCCGACGGCTACGAACTGAGTGCAGCCCATGGCGATGGCCTCTTCGAGGAACAGCGCAGCCAGTGGCGCGCCGACTCCGGGATGGAAGACGGCGAGCTTCTGTCCACCTCGTTCGATTTCGTAGACGGGGTGTTCGCCGTGCTCGGAGCGCATGACCGACACCACTCGGGCGTCGCCTTTCGCGCAGATGCTCTCGATCACCTCGGCGAAGAAACAGACGACGGCTTTCGGAGGTACGTCGACTCCCTTGGCCACCATCGACGGGTCGATGACGCCCGTTTCGTCCAGATCGTCCTCGGTCAGTGCGATGTCCATCAGGTGATGTTCGCACGAGGCCGATACGTCCGATGCCGTAGATGTCGGTGGCACCTTATAGACTCGCCCTGGCATTTCGCTCCATCGAAGGGACCTATTCCTCGTGTCCGCTAGCTCTGCACCCACAGACACTGTCTCCAACGCCGTCGCCACCCCCGACGTTGCGCAGCCGTACAAGGAACTCGGACTCAAGGACGACGAATACGTCCGCATCAAGGAAATCCTCGGCCGTCGGCCCACCGACGCCGAACTGGCGATGTACTCCGTCATGTGGAGCGAGCACTGCTCGTACAAATCCTCCAAGGTGCACCTGAAGTACTTCGGCGAGACCACCACCGACGAGATGCGCAAGCCGATGCTCGCCGGCATCGGTGAGAACGCGGGCGTCGTCGACGTCGGCGACGGCTGGGCCGTCACGTTCAAGGTAGAGAGCCACAATCACCCCTCGTACGTCGAGCCCTACCAGGGTGCGGCGACGGGCGTCGGCGGCATCGTCCGCGACATCATGGCCATGGGTGCGCGCCCGATCGCCGTCATGGACCAGCTGCGATTCGGTGCTGCCGATGCACCCGATACGCGCCGCGTTCTGAGTGGCATCGTCGCAGGCGTCGGCGGTTACGGAAACTCCCTCGGCCTGCCGAACATCGGTGGCGAGACGGTGTTCGACGCCTCGTACGCCGGTAACCCTCTGCTCAACGCCCTGTGTGCCGGCGTCATGCGCGTCGAGGACATGCACCTGGCGTTCGCGTCGGGCCTGGGCAACAAGATCATTCTGTTCGGTGCCCGAACCGGTCTCGACGGGATCGGCGGCGTGTCCGTCCTCGCGTCGGAGACCTTCGACGGTGACGAGACCGGTGGGGGCCGCAAGAAGCTCCCCGCGGTGCAGGTGGGCGACCCGTTCACCGAGAAGGTGCTCATCGAAGCCTGCCTCGAGCTGTACTCGAACAAGCTGGTCGTCGGTATCCAGGACCTCGGCGGTGCCGGATTGTCTTGTGCCACTTCGGAACTCGCCTCGGCGGGTAGTGGTGGTATGCACATCGAGCTGGAGAAGGTGCCGATGCGCGCCACCGGCATGACGCCCGCCGAGGTGCTCTCGAGCGAATCCCAGGAGCGCATGTGCGCCGTGGTGACGCCCGACAACGTCGATGCGTTCATGGCCGTCTGCAAGAAGTGGGACGTGCTGGCGACCGTCATCGGTGAGGTCACCGACCGTGAGCATCTGCAGATCACCTGGCACGGCGAGACCGTCGTCGACGTTCCGCCGAAGACCGTTGCGCACGAAGGACCGGTGTACAACCGCCCGGTCCAGCGCCCGGACACCCAGGACGATCTGGTCGCGAACACCACGGCGTCGCTGCAGCGCCCGCAAACCGGGGACGAACTGAGGGCGACGCTGCTGAAAATGATCGGCTCGCCGCAGTTGTGCAGCCGTCGATTCATCACCGAGCAGTACGACCGCTATGTGCGCGGCAACACCGTTCTCGCCGAGAACGCCGATGCCGGCGTGATCCGAATCGACGAGAACACCGGGCGCGGAATCGCTTTGGCCACCGACGCGTCTGGCCGTTACACCGCACTCGATCCCTACCAGGGTGCCCAGCTCGCACTCGCCGAGGCGTTCCGCAACGTCGCGGTCACCGGCGCGACACCCAAGGCCGTCACCAACTGCCTGAACTTCGGCTCGCCCGAGGATCCCGGTGTCATGTGGCAGTTCCAGCAGGCCGTGCGCGGACTGGCGGACGGCTGTGTGACCCTTGGCATCCCGGTCACCGGCGGCAACGTCAGCTTCTACAACCAGACCGGTGCCGAGCCGATCCTGCCGACGCCCGTCGTCGGTGTGCTCGGCGTGATCGACGACGTGCATCGCCGCATCCCCACCGGCCTCGGACTCGAGCCCGGCGAGACGCTGATCCTGCTGGGCGAGACCCACGACGAGTTCGACGGATCCATCTGGTCGCAGGTCGAGCACGATCACCTCGGCGGCGTTCCACCCAAGGTCGATCTGGCCCGCGAACAGTTGTTGGCCGACATTCTGCTGTCGTCCTCGCGCGACGGCCTGGTCTCGGCGGCACACGACCTGTCCGAGGGTGGTCTTGCGCAGGCAGTGGTGGAAGCGGCCCTGGCCGGTGAAACCGGTTGCCGCATCATCGTTCCCGAGGGTGCCGATCCGTTCGTCACGCTGTTCTCGGAGTCCTCGGGTCGCGTACTGGTCGCGGTGCCGCGCACGGAAGAGACGCGTTTCACCGGTATGTGCACCGCCCGCGGGCTGCCGTGGACGCGCATCGGCGTCGTCGACGAGGGTTCGGATTCCATCGAGGTGCAGGGGCAGTTCTCCGTCCCGATGGCGGAGCTGCGTGAGACGTTCGAGAGCACTCTCCCCAGACTTTTCGGCTGACCGAGGTGGGGGGACAGACATCGGTCGGGAAACAGGCATCGGAGCGGCACGACAGAGAACTCGACGCTGCACTCGAACCGGATCAGCATCATCGGTACCACCTGCCGACCATGGAATTCTCGGTCCCCTCGCCCGACAAGCATCCGTTCGTCATGTGGGCGTGGGGTCTGCTGCGCCTCGACTTCACCGGGATCGCGTTCAGCGCGTTGTTCTTCTGCTGGTCGCTGACTCCGTCGCTGCTTCCTCGCGGGTGGCTGTTCCAGGGCATCATCGGCGGTATCAACGCGGCCATCGGCTACGCCTTCGGTGTGGCGATCGGGTGGGCGGTGACGCGGTGGTGGTTGTCGTCCCGATCGTGGTGGCCGTTGCCGCGCGCGGTCGATCGCGCCGTCAAGATCGCAGTGCCTGTCGTGGCTGTCGCGGTGTCGATGATCATGCTGGCCATCTCTGCGGAATGGCAGCGTGAGCTCGCCGCACTGATGGACGCGGAGGGCACCACCACAACGGGTTACCTACGAACCGGGGCACTCAGCATCGCCATTGCGGCACTGCTGATTTCGCTGTGGCGGGTGTTGCGCGACGTCGTTCGGCTGCTGGCCCGCCAGATCAACCGCGTGGTGAAGATGCCACGGGAAGTGGCCAATGCGCTCGGGGTCGTCCTCCTCGTCGTGCTCTCCGTCGCACTGGTTCAGGGCGTGCTGCTCCGTGCGGTCTCGGCGGTCACCAACTCGGCATTCAGTCTGCAGAACGACGAAACTCGGGACGGGGCAGAACAACCCGTCGCCGACGAGCGATCCGGCAGCCCGAACTCGTTGGCTCCCTGGGACACCCTGGGGTTCGAGGGTCGTAACTTCGTCTCCAGCGGTCTGCGCGCCGACGAGATGGAGCGGGCCACGGGCCGCCCGAGTCTCGAGCCGATTCGGGCATACGCAGGATTGGAAACCGCGGAGACCCAGGACGAACGACTCGACATCGTGGTCGCCGAACTCGAACGCACCGGGGCCTTCCAGCGGCAGGCCCTGATCGTCGTTCCGACGACGGGCACCGGGTGGGTGAATCCCACCGCCATCGAAGCGGAAGAGCTCATGTTCGACGGCGATGTCGCCACCGTCGCATCTCAGTATTCGTATCTGCCCAGCTGGATCTCGTTCATCGCCGAGGGCGACAAGGCGGCTCAGGCCGGCAAAGCGCTCATCGACAAGGTTCACGATCGCTGGCTGCAGGAGCCGGAGGCCACCCGCCCCAAGTTCTACGTGTACGGCGAGAGCCTCGGTACCCAGGCCGGGGAGGGTGCCTTCGACGGTCTGGCGGACATCAGGGCCGTCACCGACGGAGTCCTGTGGGTAGGACCGCCGAACAACAACCGCATCTGGAGTCAGTTCGTCAGCCGACGCGACCCGGGAAGTCCCGAGGTTCGGCCGGTCTACTCCGAGGGGCTGACGGTTCGCTTCGCCGACAACTCGTCGGGCATCCCGCCGGAGGACCAACCGTGGTACGCACCGCGGATCCTGTACGTCCAGCATGCCTCGGATCCGGTGGTCTGGTGGTCGCCCGATCTGCTGTTCGAGCGTCCCGACTGGTTGTCCGAACCACCGGGGCCGGATCGGCTGCCGAGTATGCGATGGTTCCCGGTCGTCACGTTCTGGCAGGTGGCCGCCGACCTGACCAACGCCGCGGGCGTCCCCGACGGACACGGCCACAACTACGGAACCCTGGTGCTCGACGGCTGGGTCGCCGTCGCCGCCCCCGAGGGCTGGACCGACCGAGACACCGAACGAGTCCGCGGAGTCATGGAGCAATTCGCCGGGCGAGACGGTCCCGAGAAGTGAGAACCGCCCTGACAACAGGACTCGCGACGACGGCGTGGAGTACCTATCTCCTTCCCGCGCTCGGTCTCGATGCCCGCGCGCGGGCGGTGGCCAACGCCTCGTTCGCAGTGGGCGTGGCTGCACTCTCTCGAACGAGCGCGGACGAGCTCGGCCTGCGCAGTACCGCTGCCGGCCTGAAGTGGGGCGCTGCGGCGTCGGCGATTCCTGTCCTCGGATCTGCCGTCGTCGCCGCAATTCCAGCGCTGCGACGTCGGGTCCGGCCGTCCGAGGACGAGCTGGCCGAGTGGGTGCTGTTTCGCATTCCCGTGGGAACGGTGCTCACCGAGGAGTTGCTGTTCCGTGGTGTGCTCGACGCCGCGTCGCCGGCCCTGTCGCCGATCTTCTTCGGCCTGTGGCACATTCACCCGGCCCGCGCTGCCGGAGACACCGTGATCGGAACGGTGCTGGCGACGACCGTGGCCGGTGTTGTCTTCTCATGGCTCAGGGCCCGCAGTGGGAGCGTGCTCGCCCCGGCGCTGTTGCACTACTTCCTCAACACGAGTGGCGCTGTGCTGGCGCATCTCGCAGCGAACGACAGGAGTCGGTAGCAGTGCCTCCGCACAAGGAAGTCAGCCCCGCCGAGGTGCGCGACGCAGTACTGGCGGTGGGGGACTGGATCAAGGGTGAGGCGGACAGGCCGGCTCGCGCACAGATTGCCGCGGCAGTGCGCACCACCGCCAGAACTCTCGGCCAGAATGCGCCCGGATCCTCGGTGGAGGTACGCGTACCGCCGTTCGTTGCGGTGCAGTGCATCGTCGGGCCTCGTCATACTCGTGGAACTCCGCCGAACGTCGTCGAAACCGATGCTCTGACGTGGCTGCAGGTTGTGACCGGAACCCGGGATTTCGCCGAGGCCCTCGCCGACGGTTCCATCGATGCGTCCGGTAGCCGGGCGGCCGAAGTGGGCCGCTGGTTGCCGCTGCTGTCCATCAAGTGAGCCTGTCTGATCCGAGGGCGAATCGGACACTCGTTCACCTGCTGGGAATCTCCCGTCCACACGATGCGTTGACTCCGGCCGTGTGCCCGTAGACTTGGGCACGGCCCCCCGCCCCGTACCCCCAAGGGAGCAATGCCCGTGACCAACGCCGATTTGTCGGTCGACAGTCCGAATCTTCTGCTAGGCAAACCCCTCGACGAACCGGAGAACGAGCCGCGCGAAGAGTGCGGAGTGTTCGGAGTATGGGCACCGGGCGAGGATGTGGCCAAGCTCTCTTATTACGGCCTCTATGCGCTGCAGCACCGTGGTCAGGAGGCTGCCGGCATCGCGGTGTCCGACGGTTCCCAGGTGCTGGTGTTCAAGGATCTCGGCCTCGTCAGCCAGGTGTTCGACGAGCAGACCCTGGGAGCTATGCCCGGGCATGTCGCCATCGGCCACTGCCGCTACTCCACCAGCGGGTCGGTCACGTGGGAGAACGCTCAGCCGATCTTCCGCACCACCACTGCGGGCACCGGGATTGCGCTCGGCCACAACGGAAATCTCGTGAATTTCGCCGAGCTCGCCACCAAGGCTCGTGACGCCGGCCTGATCAGCGATCGGCTGCAAGGAAACGGCACCTCGGATTCCGACGTGGTGACGGCGCTGATGGCCCACAAGGCCGCCGATTGCACCGTCGAGCAGGCGGCGATGGAGCTGTTGCCGCAGCTCAAAGGTGCCTTCTGCTTGACGTTCATGGACGAGCACACGCTCTACGCCGCCCGCGACCCGCACGGTGTTCGTCCGCTGTGCCTCGGCCGCCTCGATCGCGGTTGGGTGGTTGCCAGTGAGACGGCCGCGCTCGACATCGTCGGTGCCGCGTTCGTTCGAGACATCGAGCCCGGCGAGCTGCTCGCGATCGATGCCGACGGCGTTCGGTCGTCGCGTTTTGCCGCTCCCGAGCCCAAGGGATGCGTGTTCGAGTACGTCTACCTCGCACGACCCGACAGTGTGATCGGCGGCCGTTCGGTGCACTCGACCCGCGTCGAGATCGGACGACGGCTCGCCAAGGAGCATCCGGCCGAGGGTGATCTGGTGATTCCGGTGCCCGAGAGCGGAACTCCCGCTGCGGTCGGTTTCGCTCAGGGCTCCGGCATTCCCTACGGCCAGGGCCTGATGAAGAACGCCTACGTGGGCCGCACGTTCATTCAGCCGTCGCAGACCATTCGTCAGCTCGGAATCCGGCTCAAACTCAATCCACTCAAAGAGGTCATTCGGGGCAAAAGGCTGGTGGTGGTGGACGATTCGATCGTCCGCGGCAATACCCAGCGTGCGCTGATCAGGATGCTGCGAGAAGCCGGTGCGCTCGAGATTCACGTCCGCATCGCGTCCCCACCGGTGCGGTGGCCCTGCTTCTACGGCATCGACTTCGCTTCTCCCGCAGAGCTGATCGCCAACGGCGTCGACTCCGAGGACGGGATTCTCGAAGGCGTCCGCCAGGCCATCGGTGCCGATTCGCTGGGGTACATCTCCATCGATGGCATGATCGCGGCGTCGGAGCAGCCCGAATCGCGGTTGTGTGCAGCATGTTTCACCGGTAAGTACCCGATCGATCTGCCCGCCGACAATGCGCTCGGCAAGCACGTTCTCGAGGGTCTACTGGCGTCGGCGGCCGGGCAGCCGGTGGCCAACGACGCAAATGTGAGCGCTCTCAGTCGCCCTTGACCTGGTCGTTTCCTCCAGGGAACAGCAGGGTTTTCTCAATGCCACATATTGGAAACAGTCCATCGGTACTGTCCCGAGTTACATAGGACACACCGATTTGGATAGAGGCATCAGATGACCCTGTCGCCCGACGACGGACGCATGCTGCGCTACAGCGCAGCATCCAAGACCGCTGTGCGTAAGCACGGCAAGAAGACCGCTGCAGTGGCAGCACTGTCGGTACTTGCACTGACGGCCGCTGCGTGCGGCTCGGGACGCACCGACGCCGGCGGATCCGGTGACGGCGGCGGAGACACCATCACCGTCGGCACCACCGACCAGGTGACCTCGCTCGACCCGGCCGGCTCGTACGACAACGGCTCGTTCATGGTGATGAACCAGACGTACCCCTTCCTGATGAACTTCGCGCCCGGCAGCTCCGAGCTCGAGCCCGATGTCGCCGAAAGCTGCGATTTCGCCGAGCCGACCGTCTACAAGTGCACGCTCAAGGACGACCTGACGTTCGCGAACGGCAACCCGCTGACGAGCGAGAGCGTGAAGTTCTCGTTCGACCGGATCGTCGCGATCAACGATCCCAACGGGCCTGCGTCGCTGTTGACCAACCTCGACAGCATCGCGACGCCGGACGAGAAGACCGTCGAGTTCACGCTGAAGGCAGCGAACGATCAGACGTTCCCGCAGATCTTGGCGACACCGGCAGGTCCGATCGTCGACCAGACGGTGTTCCCGGCCGACAAGATCCTCGACGACGACGCCATCGTGGCGGGTACCCCGTTCGCCGGTCCGTACTCGATCTCGAGCTACGCCAAGAACTCCCTCGTCAGCTTTACCGCGAACGGTGATTACAAGGGCATCCTCGGTACGCCGAAGACGTCGTCGATCAACACGAAGTACTACACCAGCTCCGACAACCTCAAGCTCGACGTGCAGAACAAGGCCATCGATGTCGCGTGGCGCTCGTTGACGCCGACGGACGTCGAGTCGCTCGGCGGGGTGGACGGTCTCACCGTGCACGAGGGGCCCGGCGGCGAATCGCGCTACATGGTCTTCAACATGAACACGATGCCCGGCGACACCCCCGATCAGAAGCTGGCCGTACGCAAGGCAATTGCGGCCTCGGTCGATCGTCAGGCGCTGTCCGACGGCGTCTACAAGGGCACCTACACTCCGCTGTACTCCGTCGTCCCCACCGGTTTGGCCGGTGCGAACACCGCGTACGGCGATGTCTACGGCACCACGCCCAACCGCGACGAGGCAGCCGGATTCCTTTCTGCGGCAGGCGTTGCCACCCCGGTTCAGCTCAACCTGCAGTACAACCCGGACCACTACGGTTCGTCCTCGAGCGAGGAATACGCCGCGATCAAGAGTCAGCTCGACGCGACCGGCCTGTTCAACGTGAACCTGCAGTCCACCGAGTGGAGCACGTACACCAAGGAACGCGTCGCCGACGCGTACCCGGTGTATCAGCTGGGTTGGTTCCCGGACTACCCCGACGCAGACAACTATCTGACGCCGTTCTTCGCGCCGGACAACTTCCTGCAGTCGCACTTCGAGAGCCCGGCCATCACGTCACTGCTCGATCTCGAGCGCACGACGGCCGACGAGAATGCTCGGATGCAGATCATCGGCCAGATCCAGACCGAGCTCGCGACGAACTACCTGCCGACGCTTCCGCTGTTGGAGGGCAAGCAGATTGCCGTCGCAACCAACGAGATCAGCGGCGTGGACGAGACGCTCGACGCCTCGTTCAAGTTCCGGTTCGTCACGCTCGCCAAGAGCTGACGGCGTGCCCACTACCGACAGCACGACGGTAGAGGGCGAGAAGCAAGCACAGCAGGCGAGCGCGCCGTCACGGTACGGCGCGCTCGCCCGTTATCTCGGGGTCAGATTTCTGCTGATCATTCCGACTGCCTGGATTCTCGTCACCGTTGTCTTCTTTCTGATGCGGGTGATCGGTGATCCGATCACGGCGGCCCTCGGTGGCCGCCTTCCTGCCGAACAGATCGCCCAGCGCAAGGCCGAGGCCGGCTACGACCGGCCGATTCTGACGCAGTACTGGGAGTACCTGACCGGCTTGCTGCGTGGCGATTTCGGCCGTTCCGCGACCGACAACCGCGCGATCAGCGATGTTCTGCTCGTCAACGGCGCGGCCACTCTGGAGCTGGCCTTCTGGGCTCTGCTGGTGGCCTTCGCCGTCGGTATCCCGCTCGGGTTCTTCGCCGCTACCCATCGCGACCGGTTCGGCGACGCCTCGTTGCGGATCTTCGCCATCCTCGCGTACGCGGCACCGGTGTTCTTCGTCGGAATGCTGCTCAAGCTGCTGTTCGCAGTCAAGCTCGGTTGGCTCCCGGTGGCCGGACGAGCCAGCACCAATGTGGAACTGGCACTGCAGAACGTCTCGCCCAAGACCAACATCCTGATCGTCGATTCGTTCCTGTACGGCGAATCGAGCTACACCATCGACGTGCTCGAGCACGCTGTGCTGCCTGCTCTCGCTCTCGGCCTGTTGACGGCCGGCGTATTCCTGCGGCTGGTGCGCGTCAACCTGATTCAGACGCTGCAGGCACCGTTCGTCGATGCCGCTCGAGCTCGCGGGTTGAGCGAGGGGACGGTGACGAGACGACACGCGTTTCGCAACGCGATGATCCCCATCGTCACCGTCATCGGCCTGCAGATCGCCGTGCTGCTCGGCGGCGCTGTGCTCACCGAAACCACCTTCGAGTGGCAGGGCCTGGGATACGAACTCGCCCGGTACCTGCAGGCCCGCGATTTTGTTGCGGTGCAAGGCATCGTGACGTTCCTGGCCGTGGTGGTCGCCGTCGTCAGCTTCGTCACCGACGCGATCGTTGCACTCATCGACCCGAGAGTGAGGTTCTGATGAGCACCGAAGTCGTGCTGTCCGACGTACCTCCCACCCGTCCACACCGTCGAGGATTTCCCGGCGTCGCGTTCGTCAAGTCCACCTCGGGATTGCAACGCGTCACGTTGATCGTCGGCTTGGCCCTGATGGTGGGGTTCGTCATCGCGGCGGTGTTCGCGCCGCTTCTCGCGCCGTACGGGTTCTCGCAGACCAGCGATGCCGGGCAGGATTTTGCGCGCCAAGCGGCTCCGTCCGCCGAGCATTGGTTCGGTACCTCGGTCCGCGGCGAGGATGTGTTCTCGCGGGTGATCTACGGTGCCAGAACAGCATTGATGGTGATCGCCTCGTCGTTGATTCTCTCGCTGATCATCGGCGTTCCTCTCGGGCTCGCCTCGGGATACATCGGACGCTGGTTCGACCGCGTGCTCGTTCTGTTCATGGACGCGATGTACGCATTCCCTTCTCTGCTTCTCGCGGTGGTCATCTCGATCGTCGTGGCAGGCGGTCAGTCGTCGAGCTTCGGAGGCATCGCGTCCGCGGCCATCGCCATCACGGCCATCTTCGTCCCGCAGTATTTCCGTGTGGTCCGCAACGCCACGGTAGCGGTCAAGACCGAACCGTACGTCGATGCCGCACGGGTCACCGGCGCAGGCACACCGCGAATCCTGTTCCGCCACATCCTCGCCAACGTGGTGCAGACGCTGCCGGTCATCATCACCCTCAACGGGGCCGAGGCCATCCTGACCCTGGCCGGACTCGGGTTCCTCGGATTCGGCATCGAACCCACCTCCGCCTCGGAATGGGGATACGACATCAACAAGGCCCTGCCCGATATCTCCAACGGCATCTGGTGGACGTCGGTGTTCCCGGGCCTCGGCATCGTGCTGGTGGTTCTCGGTCTGACCATGGTGGGCGAAAGTGCAAGCGAGACACTCAATCCGCTGCTACGCACCCGCAAGAAATTCAAGAAGGCGGTGAAGGTATGACATCGAGCGTTGCGACTCCACGCGAGTCCGCACTGTCGGTGAAGTCGTTGTCCGTCACGTTCCTCACCGATGCCGGCGAGGTCGATGCCGTCACCGAGGTCTCCTTCGAGGTGTATCCCGGTGAGGTATTGGCCGTGGTGGGGGAGTCCGGCTCGGGCAAGTCCGTCAGCGTCCGTTCCGCCATCGGACTGTTGCCCGACACCGCACGCGTCGAGGGACACGTGGTGCTCGGTGGCCAGGACGTGACGAGGCTGAGCAACAAGGCGTGGGCGCAGTTGCGCGGCAACAAGATTTCGATGGTGTTCCAGGAACCGGGCAGTGCTCTGGATCCGCTGTTCACCATCGGATATCAGATCGTCGAGGCACTGCGTGCGCACACCCGCGCGGACGGTAAGCGGATGTCGGCGAAGGATGCCAAAACACGGGCCATCGAATTGTTGACGATGGTGGGCTTGCCCAACCCTGAGCAGCGCTTCTCGTACTACCCGCACGAGCTCTCCGGTGGGCAGAAGCAACGCGTGATGATCGCGATCGCCATCTCGTGTGAGGCGAAGGTCATCATCGCCGACGAGCCGACCACCGCCCTCGACGTCACGGTGCAGGCCGAAATCCTCGAACTGCTACGTGATCTCAAGGATCGGCTCGGCTGCGCCATCGTGCTCATCACCCACAGCATGGGCGTCGTGTCCGATCTGGCGGACCGCGTCGTCGTCATGCAGAACGGTCGCGTCGTCGAGGAAGCGCCGGTGGCGCAGTTGTTCGACGCCCCCGCGGACGACTACACCAAGAAGCTGCTGGCCGCGGTGCCGACTCTCGCTGCGGTGGAGTCGGACAAGACCGTCGACACCTCGGGTGAACCGGTACTGGAGGTGTCGCGGCTGGTGGTGCAGTTCTCCGGTGGTGTCGGCTCCCCGGCGTTCCGGGCGGTCGACGACGTTTCACTCACCATTCACCGCGGCGAGACCCTCGGCTTGGTGGGTGAATCCGGCTCGGGTAAATCGACCATCGGCAGATGTGTTGCGGCACTGCAGAAGCCGACAAGCGGCAGCGTGACGGTGATGGGTCGGAACATTGCCGGCGTCAGTGAACGCAAGCTCAAGCCCCTGCGCAAACGCTTCGGCTTCGTCTTCCAGGACCCGTCGGCGTCACTGAATCCGCGACTGACCGTCGGACAATGTATCGCCGAGCCGATGATCGTGCACAAGTACGGCTCCAAGGATGCGATCGCGGCGAGGACGACCGAACTGCTCGACGCCGTGCAATTGCCGTCGGGCACCGACAAGCGGTACCCGCACGAGCTGTCCGGTGGGCAGCGGCAGCGCGTCAGCCTGGCGCGCGCACTGGTGCTGGGTCCGGATCTGGTGGTGGCGGACGAGCCGACCAGTGCACTCGACGTCTCGGTGCAGGCAGCAGTGCTGGACTTGTTCGAGGCGCTACAGCAGGAATTCGGTTTCGCGTGCCTGTTCATCAGCCACGACCTCGCCGTGGTGGACCGCGTCGCGCATCGTGTGGTGGTGCTGCGCAACGGGGGAATCGTCGAAGAGGGAACGCCGTGGAAGATTCTGCGATCCCCGGAGGCGGACTACACCAAGAAGCTGTTGGCCGCGATTCCCGGCAAGCGCCTGCACACGTGAGTTCTTCTCCTGACCGGGCACTCCGGTACCGTTGGGGCCGCGCCGCACCGGGCGCTGACATGAACTAGTACACAGGCTGGAGCCGAATGACCGAGGAATCCCAACCCACGAGCGCAACTCACTCGGGCGGTGCCTCCTACGCGGCGGCCGGGGTCGACATCGCCGCAGGAGACCGAGCAGTGCAGCTGTTCGCGCCGCTCGCCAAGAAGGCCAGCAGGCCCGAGGTCATGGGCGGTCTCGGCGGTTTCGCCGGTCTCTTCGCACTCAAGGGCGACTACCGTGAGCCGGTCCTGGCGGCCTCGACCGACGGCGTCGGCACCAAGGTCGCCGTGGCGCAGGCCCTCGGAAAGCACGACACACTCGGCCTCGACCTGGTGGCCATGGTCGTCGACGATCTTGTCGTCTGCGGAGCCGAGCCGCTCTTCCTGCAGGACTACATCGCCGTGGGCCGCGTCGTTCCCGAGCAGGTCGCAGAGCTGGTCAAGGGCATCGCCGAGGGCTGCATCATCGCCGGCTGTGCACTGCTCGGCGGCGAGACGGCCGAACACCCGGGGCTGATGGCCGACGGCGATTACGACCTCTCGGCCACGGGCATCGGCGTCGTGGAAGCAGATTCGATCCTCGGCCCCGAGCGGGTGCGTCCCGGTGACGTCGTCATCGGCATGGGATCGTCCGGCCTGCACTCCAACGGATATTCCTTGGCTCGCAAGGTGCTGCTCGAGATCAACCACATGGACCTCGGCGGACACGTCGAGGAGTTCGGCCGCACTCTCGGTGAGGAGCTGCTCGAACCCACCAAGATCTACGCCAAGGACTGCCTCGCGCTCGCAGCCGAGACCGACGTGCGTACGTTCTGCCACGTCACCGGCGGCGGACTCGCCAACAACCTCTCACGCGTGATGCCCGAGGGCCTGGTGGCCGAACTGGACCGCACCACGTGGAGCCCGGCTCCGATCTTCTCGCTGATCGCGCAGCGCGGACGCGTCGAGCGGGCCGAGATGGAGCAGACGTTCAACATGGGTGTCGGCATGGTCGCGATCGTCGCTCCCGAGGACGTCGACCGCGCACTGGCCGTGCTCACCGCACGTCACATCGATTGCTGGACACTGGGCACGGTGAAGAAGGCAACTGGCAAGGACGTTGCCGACGAGCGCGCGCTGTTGCTGGGTAACCACCCGAGGTTCTGATCGGGGCGTTACCGCACGAACAAATGAGGGGGAGCCGCTAAGCGGCTCCCCCTCAGTCGTTCAGTGCACAGTACTAGCGTCGCCAGTCCTCGTACTCGTCTTCCTCGACTCGGGAATGCACATCCGAGTCAGAGTGGATGCCACGATGGGAGTTGGACGAACCACCGGAGAGTTCTTTCTGCAGACTCTCCAAGTCCGTTGTCGGCGAGCTGTACTTGAGCTCACGAGCGACCTTTGTCTGCTTTGCCTTAGCCCTGCCTCGGCCCATGGCGGTGCCCCCTCGCGGACTTGCGGGGCGGCCTGGGGAAATTTGGCGGCCCCGTTAGAGTTGGTATTTCTTCCTGGCACACACTCTAGCGCGCGAATCGCCGCGATGCGCATACGGCACCACGTGTCGGTGGCGGGCGCACCGGCGCGACACGCCCGGGGCAGGGGCCCGCGCTGCCTGTACCTGCGCATATCCGTGCACAGGCAAACTATCTTCGTGATGCGACACGAGAACTACGTGCTGCGCGTCATGGTTTGCGCGACGATTTCAGTGCAGCGGCTGCATCGCGATACACCTTCGGTGCCAGTCCCGGCTCATCGAGCAGTGTCTGTAGTGCGGCTGCATCCTTCCCCTCGAAGAGCATTCGTACCGTCACCCCGTGGTCGGGGATCGACTCCACGGTCACCGCGTCGCCGGCGGCGAAGATACCCGGCTCGAGAACTCGGAAGTACGCACCCACATCGCCGCGTGCAGTGAAGCGGCGAACCCATCCCGACTCGCCCATCCACCGCGCGAACGTGCCGCAGGGCCTGCGAGCGATGGTCGCCTCCAGCGTCACCGTGCCGACTCGCCACCGTGAACCGATCACCACGTCGGTCACCGGCACCCCGCTGGTGCGCAGGTTCTCCCCGAATCGACCCGGCGGAACCGGTGCCCCCAGCTCGTCCGCCCAGTAGCGCGCCTCGTCCTCGTCGTAGACGTACACGGCCTGATCGAGACCGCCGTGGAACTTCGTGTCCCGGCAGTGATCGCCGCCGATGCCCAGCTCGTGGACGTCCACCGGTCCGTCGACGGGTCTCTTGTCGATGCCGCTGTCGACCACCGCTCGGCGTCCCAACGGAACGTCGGCGTGCACGACGCAGACCGCGAGAACGGTCCCGGTCACCGGCCGCGCAGGCGGTCGACGGCAGCGCGACCAGCTTGGACGTCGTCGTAGGACGGGATGGAATCAGGATCGATCGACGCGGCACACGGGCCCGCTTCGAGGGCGGTGTCCACCGGAATCGTTCTCTTGAGAAGAGCGAGAGCGATCGGGCCGAGCTCGAAGTGATCGATGACGGTACCCAGACGCCCGACCGACCGTCCGCCTGCGGTGACCGCATCGCCCGTGCTGGGCCGACCGTCGGCGGAGCCGTCGAGATGCAGCAACACCAGGTGCCGCGGCGGTCGACCGAGGTTGTGGACGCGCGAGACGGTCTCCTGGCCGCGGTAGCAGCCCTTCTCCAGGTGCACGGCACCGAACTCGGCGGCACTGCCGATCCAGCGAACCTCGTGCGGAATGGTCTTCTCGTCGGTGTCCACGCCCACGCGCGGACGCAACGATTCCACCCGCAACGCGTCGAACGCCCAGGTTCCGGCCGGGGCGGCACCGGCATCGCGCAGGCGGAGGAACCACTCGGTGAGGTGTGCGCGGGGGATCACCACGTCGTACGAGTTCTGACCGGGCCACGGCATCCGCCGAACGAATCCGCCGCCGTCGATCGCCGACGCACCGTAGATCTCGCTCGGAGCCGGCACACCGGCCTTGTCGAGGACCGACGCCGCGTCGGATCCCAGGACGGTGAGAACGGCCACATCGTCGGCCTCGCGGGGTTCGGCTTTCGCCCAGAACACCATCTTCTTCAGAAACGACAGCAGATCGGGGCCCGCGGCCCGCTCGGTATCGATGTACGTGACGCCGTCCAGGTCGGTCTGGACGAAGTGGTGCTCGATGCGGCCGTTGACGTCCAGGCTCAGGTTCTCGGCCGAGCTACCGTCGGGCAGGTTCGAGACGAGTTGGCTCGAGATCGTGTTCAACCAGCTCAGGCGTTCGTCTCCGCTGATGGCGAGGACGAAGCGATGGGATCGATCGATGACGGCGGCTCCACTGACGGCGTCGCGCTGTTCGCCGAACGGATTGCCGTAGTGCCAGGCCACCCCGGCGTCGACGCTGTCGTCCGGGGATGGAACGGCACCGGGAAGAGTGAGAAGAGGACTTGGACTGATCGTCACGGAATCGGACACCACTCCATAGTAGGAGCCTGGGGAGTCCGACGTTTTACCTACGTGCAACGCGTGCGATATCCGTGGGCGATTTCCCCTGTCTAGGTTTCGAGCCGTGAAAGCTCTGAGACACCCGGCAGCACAAATAGGTTTGGCAGCGATCGGCGGAATCGTGTTCGGTCTGATCGTGGGTGACTGGGCCGCGAACCTGAAGTTCGTCGGCGATCTGTTCATCCGCCTGATCCAGATGTCGATCGTGCCGCTGGTGATGGCATCGGTGATCGTGGCGACGGGATCCATGTCCGGAACAGGTACCGGCAAGATCGCGGTGCGAACGTTCAAGTGGATGATCGGCTTCTCGTTCGTGGCCGCTGTGCTGGCGTGGCTGCTGAGCGTTCTCATCCGGCCGGGTGCAGGCATGGAATTCACTGCGCAACTCGACCCGAGCCTGGAAGAGAGCGCGAGCGAGGCGCTCGGCTGGCAGGACACTTTGCTCAACTTCGTCTCGACCAATGTCTTCAGCGCGATGTCCACCGCGACGATGGTTCCGATCATCGTGTTCTCGTTGCTCTTCGGAATTGCGCTGCGCAGCCACATCACCAAGACGGGCGACACCGGCGTACTGACGTTCATGGATCAGATTCAGCAGATCGTCCTGACGATGATTCGTCTGGTCATGACCATCGCTCCGGTCGGTGTCTTCTGTCTCCTCGCCGCTCTCGCCGGAGACGTCGGATTCTCTGTCGTCTCGACCGCGTTGAGCTACTTGGGGACCACCCTGCTCGGAGTACTGATTCTCTTCGCACTGTTCGTGATCGTGGTGACGGTACGAACCCGGTTGGATCCGAGAAGCTTGCCGAGCAAGCTCACCGAGCAGACGGCCATTGCTGTTACCACCACGAGCTCTGCAGTCACCTTCCCGACCGTTCTGAAGAACACCGTGGAGAAGGTGGGCGTCAGTCAGAAGGTCGCGAACTTCACGCTGTCGATCGGACTCACCATGGGTTCGTACGGCGCGGTCCTCAACTACATGATCGTCGTGATGTTTCTTGCACAGGCGGGCGACGTCGATCTGAGTGTCGGTCAGATTGCCCTCGGTATGGGTCTGGCGATCCTGCTGAACATGGGCACGATCACGGTGCCGGGTGGATTCCCGGTGATCGCGATGTTCCTGGCAACGTCGTTGGACCTGCCGTTCGAAGCGGTCGGCCTGTTGATCGCCGTGGACTGGTTCGCCGGAATCTTCCGCACCTTCCTCAACGTCAACGGCGACACGTTCGTCGCGATGTTGGTGGCCAACGCCGACGACGAGATCGACCGTGACGTCTACAACGGAACCAAGACGGTCGTCGCCGAGGACATCGACCTCGACGAGTACCGCGACGTGATGGCGCAGGCAGATCGAGCCGACTGACCGTCTAGCTCTACAGTGACGGCCATGGCCGATTCGGTAGTGGTGACGTTGGACGGCCGAGTGCACGACGCCGGGCAGCCGTTGTTGTTCGCCGACGACCTGGCTGCCGTACGCGGCGACGGGGTGTTCGAGACATTGCTCGTGCGGGGCGGCGCTGCCTGCGCCGTGGAGTTGCACCTGGCCCGTCTGGCGGCATCGGCGACGGCACTGGAACTGCCTGCTCCCGATCTGGACGAGTGGCGAACCGTGATCGACAAGTCCGTCGGTCTCTGGACCGAGGGCTCGGTGGACGAGGCCGTGCTCCGGTTGGTACTCAGTCGGGGACGCGAAAGCGGCGGAGAGCCGACGGCGTTCGTAACGGTGGGGCCCCTTCCCGAGCGGGTGCGGACAGCGCGTGCGAACGGGGTGTCGGTGATCACGCTCGATCGAGGCTATTCGGTCGAGTTCTCGGCGACTGCGCCGTGGCAGCTCGCCGGCGCGAAAACACTGTCGTACGCGACGAACATGGCAGCACTGCGGCACGCGTCAGCACAGGGGGTCGACGACGTCATCTACCTGAGCAGCGAGGGGCGGGTACTGGAAGGTCCACGGTCCACGGTGGTGCTCGCGCGCGGTAAGACACTCGTCACACCGTCGGTGGAGCAGGGCATCCTGGCCGGAACCACCGTCGCCGGGTTGTTCCAGGTTGCCGAGGCGGCCGGCTGGACCTGCGAGCACGGGCATCTGTACCCAGCGGATCTCATTGCGGCAGATAGCGTTTGGTTGGTCTCGAGTGTCACCCTCGCGGCGCGGGTGACGGCGATGAACGGCGTTGTTCTCGGTCGTCCCGGGAGCGGCGAAGAGGTGGCCGAGATGGTCGATCGAGCCGTGGAAGTCGCTGCCACGCGATAGGTGCCCAACGACCCTGCCGAAAGACTCTTCCCTACTACTACTCGTAGTAGTACATTCGAATCAGTAGCGGGCCAATGCCCTGACCTGCGGTGTTGCCCGTCACAGCTCGGGTGGAAGAGTTCGGAGTATCGATGGACGCGTTGGATGTCTCGCGGTGGCAGTTCGGTATCACCACGGTTTACCACTTCATTCTCGTACCTCTCACGATCGGCCTCGCGCCGATGGTGGCCGCCATGCAGACCATGTGGGTGATCACCGGCAAGGACTCCTGGTATCGGCTCACCAAGTTCTTCGGCAAGCTGTTCCTCATCAACTTCGCGCTCGGCGTCGCGACCGGAATCGTCCAGGAATTCCAATTCGGGATGAACTGGAGCGAATACTCGCGCTTCGTCGGTGACGTGTTCGGTGCGCCACTCGCGCTCGAGGGACTGGTGGCATTCTTCCTCGAGTCCACGTTCCTCGGGCTGTGGATCTTCGGGTGGAGCAGACTCCCCAAACTCGTTCACTTGGCGACGATCTGGCTCGTTGCCATCGGCGTGAACGCCTCTGCCTTCTTCATCATCGCAGCCAACTCCTGGATGCAGCATCCCGTCGGCGCGATCTACAACGAGGAGACCGGCCGCGCCGAGCTCACCGATATCTGGGCGCTGCTCACCAACAACACTGCGCTGGCGGCCTTTCCGCACGCCGTTGCGGGTGCATTCCTCACCGCCGCAACTTTCGTCGCCGGCATCTCCGGTTGGTGGATGGTGCGGGAGGCACGCAAGAAGAAGCTGGACAGCCCGGCCACTGGGGTCACTCCGCAGGCTCCGCTCTCCGATAAAGGGGTCACTCCGCAGGCTCCGCTCCCGGCAACCGACTCGCGCACGATGTTCCGATCTGCAGCGCGCATGTCCTTCATCGTCATGATCGTCGCAGGCGGCGCACTCGCCATCACCGGAGACGTTCAGGGCAAGCTCATGTTCGAGCAGCAGCCGATGAAGATGGCATCCGCAGAATCGTTGTGCGACACAGAAACCGGAGCCAGTTTCTCGCTCTTGACCGTGGGTACCCACAACAACTGCGAATCCGTGGTGCACCTCATCTCGATTCCCGGCCTCACCTCGTTCCTGGCGGAGAACGATTTCGGTGCCACCGTGCAGGGCGTCAACCAACTACAGGACCAGTACGAGCAGCAATTCGGCCCGGGCAACTACAAGCCCAACCTGTTCGTCACGTACTGGGCATTCCGGATGATGATCGGACTGGCCGCAGGCTCGGCCCTGCTCGCCGTCGCGGGATTGTGGGTCACCAGAGGTGGTCGGATTCCCGACCAGAAGTGGTTCTCGTGGTTGTCGCTGCTGGCCATTCCGACCCCGTTCCTGGCCAACAGTGCCGGCTGGATCTTCACCGAAATGGGCCGTCAGCCATGGGTTGTCGCGCCGAATCTTTCGGGAGTCGACCAGATCCGGCTCACCGTCGATCAAGGCGTCTCCGACCATCCCGTCGGCCTCGTCGTCGCATCGCTTGTAACGTTCACACTGCTCTACGCCGCTCTCGGGGGCGTCTGGTTCTACCTGCTTCGACGCTACGTCGTCGAAGGACCTCTCGACCACGACGCGCACCCGCACGTCGATCCACCGGATTCGGAAGACGAAGAGCCCAAACAGCTCTCGTTCGCGTACTAGGGGATAGTCATGTCACTGCCCGAATTCTGGTTCCTCATCATCGCTTTCTTCTTCGTCGGCTACTTCGTGCTCGAAGGCTTCGACTTCGGCGTCGGCATGCTCATGCCCATTCTGGGCAGGCACCCGGACGCCGCGACGGGTGAGAAGCGCAGGCGCGCCGTCCTGAACACGATCGGTCCGGTCTGGGACGGCAACGAAGTCTGGCTCATCACCGCAGGCGGTGCCCTCTTCGCAGCGTTCCCCGAGTGGTACGCCACGTTGTTCTCGGGCTTCTACCTGCCGCTGTTGTTGATCCTGGTGGCGCTGATCCTGCGCATCTGCGCCATCGAATGGCGCGGAAAGATCGACGACCCGGTGTGGCGTCGACGCTGCGACATCGGAATCGGCATCGGCTCGTGGGTTCCGGCGGTGCTGTGGGGCGTCGCGTTCGCCAACATCGTGCGCGGAGTCGCGATCGACGAGAACAAGAAGGTCACCGCAGGGTTCTTCGACCTGCTCAACCCGTACGCATTGCTCGGCGGAGTAACGATGGCCGTGGTGTTCGCACTGCACGGTGCCGTGTTCATCGCGCTCAAGACCTCCGGGGATGTACACGAGGACTCGGTGAAAATGGCAGCGTGGCTGTCGGTTCCGGCAGTGCTCGTCGGTGGAGCCTTCGCACTGTGGACACAACTCGCGTACGGGAAGACCTGGACCTGGGCACTCGTCGCGGTGGCAGCAGTAGCGCTGCTGCTCGTCGTCGCGCTGACGGCGAAAGTACGCGAAGGCTGGGCCTTCGTCTTCACCAGCATCGCCATCGTCGCCGTCGTCGTGCTGCTGTTCGCCTCCCTGTTCCCCAACGTCATGCCGTCCAGCACGGACGCCGCCTTCGATCTCACCATCGCGAACGCGTCGTCCAGCCCGTACACGCTGAAGGTGATGACGTGGGCCGCGGCCTTCGCTGCCCCCGTCGTCATCGGTTACCAGGCCTGGACGTACTGGGTCTTCCGGCAACGCATTTCGAGCGCACAGATACCGGACTCGATCGGACTGACGGTGAAGTCGTGAGCGCACCCGCTCGCTCACGGGCACCGGTCGATCCCAGACTGTGGAAGTACTCTCGCTCCGCGCGGGGCTACCTCGTGACGACGGTCGGACTGTCGACCGTCGTCACCCTGTGCATCATCGTGAGCGCGCTTGCCATCGGCCGCGTTCTGGCGGGCGTCATCACCGACCCGACGGCCAGATCGTTGTCCGACTGGACCACGGAACTGGTGGTCCTGGGATGTGCGATGGCAGTTCGCGTGCTTGCGGCCGGAGCCCAGTCTCGATACGCGCACCGGTCGGCATCGCGAGTGGTGGCCGAGCTGGAGCTCGAAGTGCTCACGACCGCAACTCGTTTCGAGCCTAGGGAACTCGACTCCGAACGTGAAGAGCTGGCGGTCGTCGTGACTCGCGCCATCGGCGGATTGCGGGCGTACCTGATCGGCTACGTACCGGCGCTGGTGCTGGCCGTCATCGTCACCCCGTTGGTCCTGGTCGTCATCCTGACCCAGGACGTGACATCGGCGGTGATCATTGCGGTGACCCTGCCGCTCATCCCGATCTTCATGATCCTGATCGGACTGCTGACCAAGGGGCGAGCGGCTGCGACGCTCACCACGATGACCCGGCTGTCGGCGCAGTTGCTCGACCTGTTGGCCGGTCTGCCGACATTGCGCGCACTGGGGCGCGAACACGGGCCCGCCGCCCGCATCCGGGCGCTGGGCGATGCACATCGGCGAACGACGATGCGCGCGTTGAAGGTTGCCTTCCTCTCGTCGATGGTTCTCGAACTGCTCGCGACCCTGTGTGTCGCGCTGGTGGCCGTCGGTATCGGACTGCGGCTGGTATTCGGGGAGATGACACTCGAGGCAGGCATCGTCGCGTTGATCCTCGCGCCCGAGGTGTACTTTCCACTCCGGTCCGTGGGCACTCAATTCCATGCGGCCGAGGACGGCGTCGAGGCCGCGGGCCGAGCATTCCGCGTGTTGGACCGCCGGACGGTTCGGCCGAGTGGTGGTCGAACGGTCGACGCCTCGGCCGCGAACATCGAACTCGACGGACTCACTGTCACGAGTCGAGACGGCGAGGCTCCGGCAGAGCTCAGTGCAGTGTGCCGAGCGGGCACCGTCACGGTACTGACCGGACCGAACGGCGCAGGCAAATCGACTGCACTACAAGCAATCCTGGGACTGACAACGCCTTCGAGCGGCGCGGTGAGAATAGGGGGAGTGCCGGTGGCCGAACTCGACCTCGACCAGTGGTGGGCGCAGGTTGCCTGGCTTCCGCAGCGGCCGGTGTTGTTGCCCGGCACGCTGTACGAGAACGTCACCCTGCACGGAGTGCCCAATTCGGATGCTTTGATTGCGGCGTGCCGTTCGGCCGGCTTCGACGAGGTTCTCCGAGATCATCCGGCCGGCTGGGACACCTGCGTCGGTCAGGGCGGAGTGGGGCTGTCGCTCGGCGAACTGCAGCGCCTCGCCCTCACCCGGACCTTCGTCTCGAATGCTTCGGTGATGGTGCTGGACGAGCCGACCGCACACCTCGACTCGGCGCGGGAAAAGACTGTGCTGCAGGCTGTTCGGGCCGCGGCCGACCGAGGAGTCACCGTGGTGATGGTGGGTCACCGGCGGTCGGTGTTGCATGCCGCCGACCGAGTCGTCGAGGTGCGCAGTGACGCGACTCTGCAGCCGAAGGTCGATCATGTCTGATCTGCGTCGGGCGTTGGCGTTGTTGGAGCTCTCCCCGCGGCGGGTAGCGGTGGCCGTGGCCGCCGGGGTGGCGACCCTCGGGAGTGCGCTGGCTCTGGCCGCGCTCTCGGCATGGTTGATCACCCGAGCCTGGCAGATGCCACCCGTGCTCGATCTGTCCGTGGCAGTGGTAGCCGTTCGGGCGCTGGGCATTTCGCGGGGTGTGTTCCGATATCTGGAACGACTGTCCACACACGATGCGGCACTGCGCGGTACGACGGCAGCTCGCACCGGAATCTACGAGAGGTTGGCGAACGGAAACGGTGCGATCCACCTGCGGCGCGGTGACGTTCTCGCGCGCACCGGAGCAGACGTGGACGTGCTCGGCGACGTCGTCGTGCGGGCCGTGGTGCCCATCTGTGTCAGCGTCGTGATGATGTTCGCGGCGGTGGGCCTGCTCGCCGGCATCGCGCCTGCTGCCGCGTCGATCATGGCAGTGGCGTTGCTGATCGCCGGAGTGGGCGCACCGATGCTGGCGGCGCGGTCGGCGAGGATCGCCGAAGAGGCCGGTGCCGACGCCGACGCGCGGTTCGCGGAGTCGGCCGTCCGCGCCCTCGACCATGCTGCGGAACTACGGGTCGCCGGGCGACTGGACGCAACACTGGCCGAAGCTCGAAGCGCAGCAGAGGATTCGGTGGTTGCCCGGGACCGCGCCGCCCGTCCGTCGGCCATGGCCGACGCCGCTGGGCCGCTGTCGATCGGAGCGTCGGTGATCGGGTCCTTGCTCGTCGGAATCGGTCTGTACGGACCGGACGGAGGCACCGCCGGCGGTATGACGCCGATGGCACTGGCGATCATCGTGCTGGTTCCGCTGGCTGCGTTCGAGGCGACTGCCGCGCTCCCCGGGGCGGCTGTCGCGCTGATGCGCGGCCGAATCGCAGCCACCCGAATCATGGCGATGCTCGATGCGGCTCCGCCGCATGTGAGCAGAACTTCGACCCCTGCTACGAACTTCCGCGCACATGCGCGAAGCGCAGTCATCGGCCCCAGTGGATCCGGGAAAACGACGATGTTGCGCGCACTTGCCGAGGAATACGGCTCGGACGCAGCGCTGTTCGCCGAGGATGCGCATCTGTTCGACACCTCGATTCTGGAGAATCTGCGGGTGGTACGCGGCGACGTGAACGAGGAGGAAGCAGCGAAGGCGCTGCGAAAAGTCGGCCTCGGCTCGTGGCTCGACGCGATGCCCCTCGGTGTCAACACAACTCTGGTGGGCGGCGCACAGGCGGTGTCCGGGGGAGAGCGGCGCAGGCTGCTGCTCGCGCGCGCTCTGCTCGGTACCGCACCGATCGTGCTGCTGGACGAGCCGACGGAACACCTCGACAGAGTCTCCGGGATGCGAATACTGCGCGAGCTGCTCACCACCGACGGCGGCCTGTTCGGTGCCGACCGAACCGTAGTGGTCGTCACCCATCAATTGCCGGAGAACACCGATGCCGACCAGGTGATCGATCTCGGAGCAGACCCGAAGAAAAAACACTTTGCCGACTCGGAATCTCCGGCGTACGTTGGGAGTACACGAGAGAGGAGGTGGTCTGAAGTTGATGAATTCTAGGACGCGTGAGGTGGCTGTCAGCTAGCCGCTATCGCTGACGGATTCACTGCGAAGACCGCGCGAGCGGCAAGCGAATCCCAGGCAGCTACCCGGCCCCCGAGCCCCCGACCTGTCCGGTCGGGACCTGAAAGCAGGTATGGCTCGGGGGCCGTTCGCGTGCGAGCAGAAAGAAAGATTCAGCCGATGTAGCGAGAGAGCCGCGCGGACAACCGCGGTGCGAGTGGGCCGTCGGCGACGACACGTTCCTCGACGTACGCCAGATCTCCACCCTCGACGATGCCGTAGAGCCGCTTCGCCCCGCCGACCAGCGCACCCGAGGTGCTGCGGATGACGACGTCGGTGGCGAGTTCCCAGGAGGACTTGGTGAGTGCGTGTCCGTAATACAGTTCGACCACACCGGTGCTGTGGGTCAGCAGGAGCTCGATGACCTCTTCGTTCTCGGAACCCTTGACGCCGTGGCCGCCGCTGACGCGCCAGAATCCGGTCTCGCGGAGGTCGGGGTGAGCGTAGTTGCCGTCGGAGTCCAGCCGCCAGGAGCGCGATTCCCAGCTCAGGTAGCTGCCGCCGTCGTGGGTGATGACGATCTGCTGTCCGAAGAGGTAGTCGGTTCCCAGTTCGGGGTCGTGCCCCTCGCCCTCACCGCGCCAGACACCGACGAGTGGCAACAGGGCCAGCATCGACGGGTTCAGATCGGGACCGAGCCGCAGGTTGGCGGTGTCGTCGGGATGGGGGATATCGGGCAGTACCGGGACGTTGCGCAACGATGCCTCGGCGAACTTCTGTTCGGCCGCCGCTATCGCTTCGTCGCCACTGGTGATGGGGGCGTTTCGTCCCTCGTCAGTACTGCCGGGTTGCCCCGCAACCGGATCCGTCACGACTCGTCGTTGACCAGTCGGTAGACGACGTAGAGCGAGAACGCGATGATGGCAATTGCCGCAAGCGCAAGCAATACCTCGAAGAAGATGACCACGGGATCGAGTTTAACCCGCGTAGTTTCCCTTCGAGAACAGCGGCCCGAATCCGACGTGTGTCCTTGGTGACATCTACCCAACTTCGGGGTCGTCAGTGCGCTGGATCTCTCGTATTGGTGGAGAAATCCCGGCAAGCAGGTACCTTCTTCGGGGGACGTCGGGCGCTCGCGGGCGGATTTCCGACGTGTTTCACTGTGTTCTGTCACGAAGGCTGGGGAGGTCTCCGCAACAATGCTGCGTCGTAAACGCGCTCTGACATCGTCGTTCGGATCCGTGTTGTTCAGGTCTGCTGTGGTGACCCTGGCGCTGGCGCTCGCAGCACCCGCTGCTGCGCTCGCCGCACCCGACTCCGGATCGGCGGACTCAGGATCGGCGGACTCAGGATCGGCGGACTCAGGTTCCGCAGACTTCGGGTCCTCGCAGGGTCCGAACATCGATCCCAACAACTACGCGCAGGACTGCCCGGACGTGCTGCTGTTGGCCGTGTCCGGAGCCACCGACTCGGCCGCAGATCGCAATCCGCTCAACGAAGAAGCACAGACGATCGCGTCGAACTGGGTCGGCAACGTCACCGTTCCGGTCGGTGAGGCGAACGCGGACAGCCCCGGTACCGTCGGCTGGCTCTACGTCCCGTACACCTCCACGTACGGCTTCGACGTCATCGACAACGTGGCCACCTACCAGGAATCGATCGCCGACGGCCTCGCGTCGACCAATCGGTTGATGGACGAGTACAAGACCAAGTGCGGCGAGAAGACCAAGTTCGTCCTGCTCGGGTACAGCGTCGGCGGTGAGGTTCTCGATCGACTCGCGATCGAACTCGGACACCGCGATCCCAACGCGCTCGTCACGTCCGACGACGTCGTCGGCGTCATGATGGTCGGGTCGCCCTACCGCCCGGCCGGCGTGCCGAACTTCGGTGACGAGGTAGGCGAGTCACGCGGCGGATTCATGGACCAGTCGCCCCGGGACTACGGATCGATGACCGACAAGGTCACGTGGTCGTGTCGTCCCTACGACCTCGCCTGCGACTCGCCGGACAAGATCGAACTGCTGCAGCTGGCGCTCGGCGTGCTCGGTCAGATGCGGTTGACCCTGCTCAATCCGGTGCAGACCGTCTCCGATTTCGCTCGGACGGTAGCCAGCATCGCCACCCGCGCGATCGTCGACATCGCCACGAACAAGTCCTGGCTCGAGTCGGACGAGACGCTTCTGCAGGTTCTGGTCAAGGTCTCCGACCGGCAATATCAGGTGGATGACGCGCAGGCTGCAGCAGCGCTGTCTCCCGACCAGCTTCTCGCCGATCTCAACTGGGCTCTCGGGCCCGGTGCCGAGACCGTGAAGGCGAAATTGCGTGCCGAAGGCGAGGGCCTGGTGGAGAACAACAAGGGCATCGTCGACGTCGTGCTCGGCCCCTATTTGGCAATCGGCTTTCTGCAGCACCTGTCCTACTGGTACAACGACCCCAACGACGGTTACGAGTGGGAGAGCGAGAAGATGGTCGCCTGGGTGACCGATCTCGCTCGCACCGAACGCGAGAAGAACAACGCACCCCCTGCAGTCGATCCAGCCACGCCGTCCGTGCCCGAGACTCCCCAGCCTGCCGCCGAGCCCCAACTGCTCCCGGAGCCGGGCACGCAGACTCGCGTCAGTGACCTCGGTGCCTTCCTCGAGTCCCAGGGCATCCCGGTTCCGGAGGGGATGTTCCCGCCGCAGTACTCCACGGTTCCGGAGCGCACCACTGCAGCGCCCCTGCTCAACTGAGCAATCTCCGGCTGGACAGAAAAGAACCCCGCACCTGCTCGCAGGTGCGGGGTTCTTTTTTTCGATCGGTGGTGCGAAATCAGACTCCGACGGTGACGTCGGCAGAGTGCACGCCAGCGCCCTCGGGAGCGATGACGGTGTCGCCGTTGCCCGATGCCGACAGTGCGCGCAGCGTCCACTGGCCGGGAGCGGCGAAGAAGCGGAAGTCTCCGGTGCCCGACGCGACGACCTCGGCGGTGAACTCGCCGGTGCCGTCGAGCAGACGCACGAACGCTCCTGCTACCGGTTCACCGTCGCCGGCGAGGACGCGGCCGGTGATGACCGTTTCCTTCTCGACGTCGACGCCTGCCGGGATGGTCTGGCCCTGTACGGGTGCTCCACACATATCAGTGAACCTCCAACTCGATGGGTGCTCCGACGAGGGAGCCGTACTCGACCCAGCTACCGTCGTAGTTCTTGACGTCTTCCTTGCCCAGCAGCTCCTTGAGGACGAACCAGGTGTGGCTCGAACGCTCACCGATGCGGCAGTAGGCGATGGTGGCCTTGTCGTCGTCGTAGCCCTTGGTCTTGTACAGCTCTTCGAGCGCGTCGTCGGACTTGAACGTGCCGTCCTCGTTGGCGGTGGTGCTCCACGGGATGTTGATCGCCGACGGCACATGGCCGCGCTGCTGAGCCTGTTCCTGCGGCAGGTGAGCCGGGGCGAGGATCTTGCCCGAGAACTCGTCGGGGGAGCGTACGTCGATCAGGTTCTTGTTGCCGATCGCGTCGATGACCTCGTCGCGGAATGCGCGGATCGACAGGTCGGGAGCCTCGGCACGGTACTGCGTGGTCTCGCGGCTGACGACGTCCTTCGACAGTGCGCGTCCGTCGAGTTCCCACTTCTTGCGTCCACCGTCGATGAGCTTGACGTCCTTGTGGCCGTAGAGCTTGAAGTACCAGTAGGCGTAGGCGGCGAACCAGTTGTTGTTTCCGCCGTACAGGACGACGGTGTCGTCGTTGCTGATGCCCTTCGCCGACAGCAGGTCGGAGAACTGCTCCTGGCCCAGGAAGTCGCGGCGAACCGGGTCCTGCAGGTCCTTGCGCCAGTCGAGCTTGACTGCACCTTCGATGTGTCCGCCGTCGTAGGCGCTGGCGTCTTCGTCGACCTCGACGAAGACGGTCTTCGGTGCGTTGAGGTTCTGCTCGGCCCAGTCGGCAGAGACCAGGACGTCGGAGCGAGCCATGGTGTTCCTTTCGGTCTTTCTTGTACGGATCGGAAGAAGGGTGTGAGTGCTAGGTGCTGCGCAGTCGCGCCGCGAGGGGGTAGATCATGCACCCGAGGCAAACCGCGAACGCGGCGTTGAGAAACGCCGCGAACAAGGCGAAGCCTGCTGCCACGGTGCCGACGACGGGAGCGCCGAGCGCGAAGCCGAGAACTCCGACGGCGGCGAACGCGAATCCCACCAGCTGAGCGAACTTCAACGGAGCCACCGGCTCGCGTTCGCTGGTCGGGGAGAGTCGCGGAGCGACGAACGTCGCGTAGATCGTGCCGTACGGACTGTGCTTGGGTCCGCGTACGGCTCCGATTCCGAACACGATCGCCTGTAGCCCGAGCAGGATTGCCGCTGCGGGGACCGAGAACGTGGTCAGGAGAAGTACGACGACCAGGACGGCGGTGGTGATCCACGCTGCGAAGCGCGGGCCGCGGACGTCGACCTGGTCGATCGTGGGGGTGTCGGTGTGGGTGTCGTGTGTCGACATCGAGAAGTACTCCTGTGCGAGGCCGGGGCACGCCGCAAAGGCAGTGCTCGGACGTGGATTCCTGTCTTGGGCCGACATCACGCATGGGCGTGGCGGCAGAAGGAAATCAGCAGCAGCGACAGCAACATCCGCCCAGTCGGCACAGATCAACCGTGCGTCGACTGGTGAGCATCAGCTCGTGGCGGGAGAACACGAAGAGCATCCTACCTGCTACCAGCGGCGCGTCGAACCGCCGGCCCGAGCGGGTGCGGTCACAGGGCGTCGAGCGCGGACCGCAGAGCCGCCGCGGAGGGAACCCCCGCGATTCTGGAGCGCCGACGCAACTCGGTGTCGAGCACGAACGTGGTGGGCAACGACAGCACTCCCAGCTCACGAGCGAGGACCGGATGGGCATCGATGTCGAGCTCTACTTCGCGGGCCCCGCTGCGGTCGTTCAGCACTTGGCCTACGACGCGACGGACGGCCGCGCACGGTCCGCACCAGTCCGCCGAGAAGTGCAGCACCGTCGCGGTGTCGGTCGTGATGCCCGCCTCGAGCAGGAGTGGGCGTAGAGCGTCGGTGTCGGAGCCGGTGTCTCGAACGGCGCGCACGGTGCCGGACCGGCTCCGGAGGTAGAGCCCGGTGGCTACGGCGAGGACCGCCACGACCAACAGGACTGTGATCCCTGTCACGGCTTTTCGATCTCGTTGAGGTCGATCGTCACGTTGTCGCCCGAACCCTCGATGACGATCTGCGACCCTTCCGCGTACACGTCGGTCGGCAGAAGTCCGAAGGGCAGGTTCTGGCGCTCGATGGTCTTGGTGAACAACCCGAGCACGGTCGGCTTGGCGAAGTCGGGAATCGTGAAGTCCGCCCGACCCTCGGGGCCGAAGTAGAAGTCGGATGCCACGATGGCGACACTGTCTCCCTCGAGCAGAAGGTCGGCTTCCACGCTCACTGTGGTCTGCAGTGGGCCGACCGGCACCGTTCCGGTCAGCACGACGCCTCCGGTAGTCGTTTTCCCCGAGCCACCCGAGCCGCCCGTGCCGTCGGACTTGTCGGCCGGGGGCGCAGAAACCTGCAGGTCGACGATGCCGAGGAACCGGCCGAGGTCGGTCGCTTCGATACGGACGCGGCCGTCGAGTTCGTCGACCGGAATGGCGCGGACGTTGTTGTCGATCAAGTCGGACAGGGCGATGTGCACGCCGCGAAGATTGGCCTCGATCGTCGTCGAGCCGACGTATTCGGTGGGAACGTCCTGAGCCCTGATCTCGATGTTCTGGTAGCGGCCGTCCGCTGCCTGGGTCAGGAACGGGAATCCGTGCACGATCACCTGGGGGTCCGAATTGAGTTCGCCACCGGCGCGAATCGCGCGTGAGACTCGGTATTCGGAATACGCCGCCGCGCCGAAATCCACGACGAGCGCGAGGGCCAGCAGGCTGACGAGTCCGATGAGAAGTGTGCGCACGCGTCCATTGTGACCGACGGGTCGCGTACTGCCCGCTTCGGCCAGTTGTACGGACAAGCTAGTCTGTGTCCTTGACGAATACTCCAATCCAGCTCGGGCTGGACCGGCCAGCAGTAAGAATGGAGACGCAGTGGAGCTCCTACTACTGACCTCCGACCCCAATCCGGAGGGCGTTCTTCCGTCCCTTGCTCTTCTGGCGCATCACGTGCGACCGGTGCCCACCGAGGTCTCCTCGCTACTCGAAGCGGGTTCGGCCGATATCGCGCTCGTGGACGCCCGCACCGATTTGGCTGCGGCACGCGGGTTGTGTCGCCTGCTGGGTAGTACCGGGTCGGCCATCCCCGTCGTCGCGGTTCTCACCGAGGGCGGGCTCGTGGCGGTCAACTCCGATTGGGGCCTGGACGACATCCTGCTTCCGGGTACCGGCCCGGCGGAGCTGGACGCGCGCTTGCGGCTACTGGTGGGGCGTAGTGGCGGCGTCGCGAGCCCGGAAACCTCGGGCAAGATCACGCTCGGAGAGCTGATCATCGACGAGGGCACCTACACCGCACGACTGCGCGGTCGTCCGCTCGATCTGACCTACAAGGAATTCGAGCTGCTGAAGTATCTGGCTCAGCACGCGGGCCGCGTGTTCACTCGCGCCCAACTGCTGCAGGAAGTGTGGGGTTACGACTTCTTCGGTGGCACGCGCACCGTCGACGTCCATGTTCGACGCCTGCGCGCCAAGCTCGGCACCGAGTACGAATCGCTGATCGGTACCGTGCGCAACGTGGGATACAAGGCGGTTCGGCCTGCACGCAACACCAAGGGCGGCCCAGTTTCATCGGATGGCGCGGGCGGGGATACCGGCGATGCGGATTTCGAGTTCGAGCAGGAGAGTACTCTCTCCTAGATGAGTTCGGATACTGCGTTCGGCGTCCATCCCATCGACGGCGACGCACCGTCTTCTCGAGTTTCCGACGAGGTTCACCGGATCCTTTCTCGCGCAACGGAAGTCGACGGTACCGCGCCGCTCTCGGAGCAGGCGGTGAAGGCGGTCGACGCCGGCGAGGACGTCGTTCGTCTCGTCGCCACCGAAGGTGATCGCGTCGTGGGCTACGCCGGAATCGCCGATGGGATGGCCGAGGCGGTGGTCGATCCTTCTTCTCGCGGTCGCGGCATCGGTCGCGAATTGGTTTCCCGCGCACTCGATATCGGCTCGGACGCGCGAATCTGGGCGCATGGCAACATCGCCGCGGCGCAGTCCGTTGCAGCTCGTCTGGAGCTGAAGGTGGTTCGGGAACTGCTGCAGATGCGTCGGGCATCGGCCAGTCCTGATCTCCCCGATGTTGTTGTGCCGGAGGGTATTACGCTGCGGACCTACCGTGGCCATCAGGATGACGCAGAGCTGCTGCGGGTGAACAATGCGGCATTCTCGTGGCACCCCGAGCAGGGTGGCTGGACCGACCGCGACATTGCCTCGCGACGAGACGAGCCCTGGTTCGATCCGGCCGGCCTCTTCCTGGCGTTCGAGGAAGGCAGCGACCACCTGCTGGGATTTCACTGGACAAAAGTTCATCCGGCCGAGGGTGCCGAGCCGGCCATCGGTGAGGTGTACGTCGTCGGCATCGATCCGCAGTCCCAGGGCCGTGGTCTCGGTCGAGTGCTGACGCTGGCGGGCCTGCACTACCTGCGTAGCCGCGAGCTGGGTCAGATCATGCTGTACGTCGAGGCCGACAACACTGCCGCGGTACACACCTACACCAAGCTCGGGTTCACGAATTACCACGTGGACGCCGCGTACGCGCGCACCGTCTAAACGGACATTTCCAGCGCGGTGTTCATCTTCCGTTCACCCACGCGGGGGTAAACGTCTACCACCTGCCCTTACCTTTCTCTCTGGGCGGCAACCAACGCCGCCTGGTGCGAGGTTTCTTTCGAGCCGGCACCCACACAGTCACTGCTCGGCCGATCAGGCCCGAGGCGTGAACACGGCCCAAGATTCCTCGGAGGAAACAGGTGAACCTCAAGCGCAACGGTGCTCTCATGAGTGCAGTGGCAGTCAGTGCCATGTTGCTGGCCGCATGCGGTAGCGACGCGAACGTCGCCACCACGGACGGCGCATCACAGTCCTCGGCTACCTGCGAAGGCAAGTCCCCGCTGACCGGTGAAGGCTCGTCCGCTCAGCAGAACGCCATGTCCAACTTCACCTCGATCTACTCCGGCGTCTGCGCCGGCAAGGCCGTCGAGTACACCACCAGCGGCTCGGGCAACGGCCGCACTCAGTTCGTCGCCGGTCTCGTCGACTTCGCCGGATCCGACTCGTCGATCAAGGACGATCAGGCCGCCCAGGCTGCCGTTCGTTGCGCAAACAACCCGGCCTGGAACCTGCCCTTGGTCTTCGGCCCGGTTGCAGTGGCCTACAACGTCGACGGTGTCGACAATCTGGTGCTGAACCCCGACGTCATCGCCCAGATTTTCACCGGCAAGATCACCACCTGGAACGACCCGGCCATCGCCGCACTCAACGAGGGCGCAACGCTCCCGTCGACCGCGATCACCCCGGTCTACCGCTCCGACTCCTCGGGCACCAGCGACAACTTCCAGCGCTTCCTGGCCGCATCCGCTCCCGAGGCCTGGACCCTGAACCACAGCTCCGACTGGGCCGGCGGCGTCGGTGAAGGTGCCAACGGATCCTCGGGCGTCGCCCAGGCCGTGGCCGCAACCCCCGGTGCGATCACCTACGTCGAGAAGGGCTTCGCCGACCAGGAGAGCCTGGGTAAGGCAGCCGTCGACTTCGGCAACGGACCGGTCGAGCTGAGCAGCGAGACCGCAGGCAAGGCCATCGACGCCGCGAAGTTCAAGGGTGAGGGCAACGACCTCGTCATCGACATCGACGGCCTGTACGCCAGCAACGCAGCCGACACGTACCCGCTGGTCCTCGCGACCTACGAAATCGTGTGCTCGAAGGGCTACGACGCCGACACCACGGCAGCCGTCAAGTCCTTCCTGCTCAGTGCAGCCAACGAGGGCCAGGAGGGCCTCGAGGCAGCCGGCTACGTCCCGCTGCCCGACGCATTCAAGGAACGCCTGGTCACCGCTATCGAAGCGATCGCCTGATTCAATGAGACGTAATCTTGCTTCGGCTCGCGATATCGCGGGCCGAAGCAAGACCGTCCTCGACCCCCACACGAGACAGTGAGCGGTATGAGCGACACCCACTCGATGACCGGCGTCCCCTCCGCGGCTACCGTGCCCTCCACGGGTGCCGCGCACAAACCGGAAGAACCACAATTGTCAGACAAGAAAACGTCGGGAACCGTCACACGTCCCGGTGACCGGATCTTCCGAGGCCTGGCCACGGGCTCGGGCATCTTCATCATCGCCCTGATCGCCGCCGTGGGAATCTTCCTGCTCTGGCGCGCGATCCCCTCACTGTCGAACAACACGGTCAACTTCCTGACCTACAACGGTGCCTGGGACACATCCGACACCTCCGCAATGGTGTTCGGTGTACTCGACCTCTTCCTGGTCACCGTCACCGTGTCTCTGTTCGCGCTGATTCTCGCCATGCCGGTCGCTCTCGGCATCGCCATCTACCTGACGAACTACGCACCCAAGCGAGTCGCAGGACCGCTCGGCTACATCATCGATCTGCTGGCCGCGGTCCCGTCGATCGTCTTCGGTCTGTGGGGCCTCTACGTCCTCGCGCCCGCCATCAGCCCGTTCGCCGAATGGCTGAACTCGTCGCTGAGCTGGTTCCCACTCTTCAGCACCGGATCGGTGTCGATCGCCGGCGGCGGCACCATCTTCACCGGTGGCATCGTGCTCGCCGTGATGATCCTGCCCATCATCGCCGCAGTCACCCGTGAGGTGTTCATTCAGACGCCGAAGGGCCAGGTCGAAGCCGCCCTCGCGCTCGGAGCCACTCGCTGGGAGGTCGTGCGCACCACGGTCATTCCGTTCGGTAAGTCCGGATTCGTCTCCGGCTCGATGCTCGGCCTCGGCCGCGCGCTCGGTGAGACCATCGCGCTGTACATCATCATCCGCAGCACCCAGGCGACCTTCGGCGGAACGTTGTTCGACGGCGGTTCCACATTCGCCACCAAGATCGCGCTGGCCGCAGGCGAGTTCAACAACCCGCTGCAGGCAGGTGCCTACATCGCCGCCGGTCTGGTGCTCTTCGTCCTGACCTTCGTCGTCAACGCCGGTGCTCGCGCCGCCATCGCCGGAAAGAAGGACTGACCCATGACTGCAACCATGGACAAGCCCGTCAAGGAACCCACGTTCCAGGGCGTCAGCGCCAGGCGCAAAGCGTCCAACCTGGCCGCGACGATTCTCGTCAGCCTCTCGGTGCTGGTCGCTCTCGTACCCCTGATCTGGGTGCTCTACACGGTGATCTCCCGCGGTCTCTCTGCCGTGGTTTCACCTACCTGGTGGCAGAACTCGCAGGCCGGCGTCACCCAGTTCATCGCAGGCGGCGGCGCGTATCACGCCATCGTCGGAACTCTCCTGCAAGGACTGTTCTGCGCCGTCATCTCCATCCCGATCGGCATCTTCGTCGCCATCTACCTCGTCGAATACGGGGTAGGCACGCGACTGGCCCGAGTGACGACGTTCATGGTCGACATCCTCACCGGTGTGCCGTCCATCGTCGCGGCCTTGTTCATCTACGCGCTCTGGATCGCTACCTTCGGCTTCCAGCGCTCCGGTGTGGCCGTCGCATTCGCTCTGGTACTGCTGATGATCCCGGTGATCGTGCGCTCGGCGGAGGAAATGCTGCGCATCGTTCCGCAGGACCTGCGCGAGGCGTCCTACGCACTCGGTGTGCCGAAGTGGAAGACCATCGCGAAGATCGTCATCCCCACCGCACTGTCCGGAATCGTCACCGGAATCATGTTGGCCCTGGCCCGCGTTATGGGCGAGACGGCACCGGTGCTGATCCTGGTGGGATCTGCCACCGCCATCAACTTCAACATCTTCGAAGGGCCGCAGACGTCTCTGCCGCTCATGATGGTCGACCTGCAGAAGGCAGGAACCGGCGTGCTCACCGCTGAGCGCATGTGGGGAGCAGCCCTGACGCTGATCCTGATCGTCGCAATACTCAACATCGGCGCGAAGTTGGTCTCGAAGTTCTTCTCGCCCAAGAACTTCTGACCCACCCGACTCCAGCGAACCGTAAGGAACGAAGAACATGGCAAAGCGTCTCGATCTCAAGGACGTCAACATCTACTACGGCAAGTTCCACGCCGTCTCCGACGTCACCCTGGCCGTACCGCCGCGCAGCGTCACCGCGTTCATCGGACCGTCGGGCTGCGGTAAGTCGACCGTCCTGCGTTCGCTCAACCGCATGCACGAGGTAACCCCTGGTGCCCGGGTCGAGGGCTCGGTGCTGCTCGACGGCGAGGACATCTACGGCAACGGCGTCGATCCAGTGGGTGTGCGCCGCACCATCGGTATGGTCTTCCAGCGCCCCAACCCGTTCCCGACGATGTCCATCAAGGACAACGTCGTGGCGGGCCTCAAGCTGCAGGGTGGCCGCGGCAAGAAGGAACTCGACGAGATCGCCGAGCGCTCACTCAAGGGTGCCAACCTCTGGAACGAGGTCAAGGACCGCCTCGACAAGCCCGGTGGCGGCCTCTCCGGTGGTCAGCAGCAGCGTCTGTGCATCGCTCGTGCCATCGCCGTCTCGCCCGACGTGCTGCTGATGGACGAGCCGTGCTCGGCTCTGGACCCCATCTCGACACTGGCCATCGAGGACCTGATCCAGGAACTCAAGCAGGACTTCACGATCGTCATCGTCACGCACAACATGCAGCAGGCTGCGCGCGTGAGCGATCAGACCGGCTTCTTCAACCTCGAGGCGACCGGTAAGCCGGGCAAGCTCATCGAGATCGACGACACCGAGAAGATCTTCTCCAACCCGACGCAGAAGGCCACCGAGGACTACATCTCCGGCCGCTTCGGATAGCCACACACCGCGAAGAGAACCCCCGCCGAGCGACAGCTCGACGGGGGTTCTTCTCGTTGTGCGCCTGCCCTGATACGGACATCGAGTAGCGCTGCCGGGCAGCGCTACTCGACGTGAGCGGTACTACGAGGTGGGAATGTTGTTCTGGTGCAGGTCGACCGGAAGCTGGCCGGTGACGAGGAAGATCACTCGGCGACCGACCTCGACAGCATGATCGGCGAAGCGTTCGTAGAAGCGACCCAGCAGGGTCACGTCCACCGCAGCTGCGACGCCATGGCTCCACTCACGGTCCATCAGAACGGTGAAGAGGTGACGGTGCAGATCGTCCATCGCCTCGTCTTCCTCCTGCAACTTCGCAGCGCGCTCGGGGTCGCGTGTCTCGAGGACCTCGCGTGCGGACGCGCCGATCTGAACGGCGAGGCGTCCCATCTCGGCGAAGTACCCGTTGACGACCTCGGGGAGGGCATGGTTCGGGTGTCTGCGGCGAGTGATCTTCGCGACGTGCAGGGCGAGTGCGCCCATCCGGTCGATGTCGGCGACGATCTGAATGCCGGCCACCACCGAACGAAGATCGCCTGCGACGGGCGCTTGCAGGGCGAGGAGCGTGAAAGCCTTCTCCTCGCACACCGCACTGAGCTCGGTGATCTTGTCGTGCTCGGAAATGACCTGCTCGGCGAGCACCAGGTCTGCTTGGAGGAGTGACTGGGTGGCCTTCTCCATGGCCGTACCAGCCAGGCTCGCCATCTCTCCGAGGAGATCGGCAAGCTCGTTCATCTGTTCGTTGTAGGCGACGCGCATGAGCGAAGTTTAGTAGGTCACACTGACCTGTTCCCTGTCCCGAGGGTTAACGGAGCATGAATGAACTCAGGCACACGTGTCGTCGGCGGCATTGGTGAACGAAAGATCTTCCGGGAGCGGCGCACTCTCGGTTGTGCCCTCCACCTGTGTGGCATCGATTGCGGTGCCGAACGCCGTCGGGGATTGCGTGTATCCGGGGTAATTGGAGCCGAGCACCACCTCGACGACGTTGTTCAGGCTCGGAGCCAGCTCGATGGCTGCGCCGGGGATCGCCGATGCGACGGTCGCTGCGGCCGCTTCCTGGTCCTGGGAGTAGCGCACGACGGTCTGGGCGGCGGAGCCCGAGAAGTTGCCGACCGTCAGGATCTGGAATCCGTAGGTCGCGAGCTCGTCGGATGCTGTTTGGGCCATCCCGGCGATATCGGACGCGTTGGATACCTGGAGCGACACCGTGCCTGGTTCGACGGCCAGTAGCGGGGCGTCGGGGGCGGCGGGGGGAGCCGAGGATTCGGGGGTCACCGGCTCTGCGCGTTCCTCGCCGGGCAGCGGATCGTCGTCGATGATCGCCTGGAAGATGGCACCGATCGCCTCGTCGTTGGGGATCTCGTTGCCGTAGTCGTTGGTGCCGGTGGTCGGGATGGTGAGGAAGGTGACCGCGCCGGCGTCCACGTTCTGCAGCGATCGGCCCAGCGTCACGAGGTCCTGGGTCTTGACGTTCTCCACGAACGTGTCCGAGGTGAACGCGTTGACGAATCCGTTCAGCTTGCCCGGGTCGAGCAGCACCTTGTTCGAGAGCGCGGACCTGAGCAAGGACGACAGGAAGCGTTGTTGCCGCTTGATGCGGCCGTAGTCGCCGTTGCCCTCGGACTCGACGTTGCGGGCCCGAACGTAGTTCAACGCGGTGCGCCCGTCGATGCGTTGCGTACCGGGGTTGGGCAGCACGTCTCCGAGCTCGTAGTCGATCAACGGTTGCGCGGTGCAGACCTCGACGCCGCCGACCTCGTCGACCATGGACTCGAACCCGGCGAAATCCATTCCCACGAAGTGCCCGATGCGGAGACCGGAAATCTTCTGGATCGTCTTGACCAGGCATTTGGGGCCGCCGAGGGCGTAGGTGGCATTGAGCTTGTCGCCGTACGCCTCGGGGAACATCTCGCCGGTGTAGGTATTGGTGTCGTTGTCGAACTGCTCGCACTCGGGGCGCGTCACATCGAGATCTCGCGGGAAAGACACGGCGACGACGCGACTGCGATCGGCCGAAATGTTGACGAGCATGACCGTGTCCGAGCGGGCTCCCTCGGCGTCGGCGACGGTTCCGGCACCCACCTCGCCGCTGGCCCCGGTGCGGGTGTCGGTACCGACGATCAAGTACGTCTCGTCGCCGTACTGGCCTGCGGCGTCGACGACGTCCGTCGAGTCGGGATCGAGCGCAGCGACCTGAAGAAATCCTTGGTCGGTGTTGCGGAGATATCCCCACACCACTCCGGTCAGTGCCACCGAAAGAATCGCGATGAGAGACACCAGACTCCGGCCGACCATCCGCAGTCGCCTGCGTCGTCGCACCCGGCTCATCGCCAACCGCGTCAGTGCCGGGCGGTCCGAGGCAGGCGCGCCCACCGGTTCCGGTACCGCATGCGGCGGCGTCGGTGGTACTGCCCGGAAGGGTGGGGGCGTGGAATCGGTGATCGGGGCGATGATCTCGGTGGGTTCTTCGGTCTCGGGCCGTTCGGTGGGTACCCGACGACTCGATCCCGACCGCGACATCTTGTCCACCAACTCGGCCACCGAGACGGTGTCGGCATTACGCGGCGATCGTTTACCGAGCCTGCCGCTGTCGCCCGGCTGCGGTGGTGAATCCTGGTCCGGTGTGGACGGGCGTTCGGAGCGAGGCCGATGCTCTCCGTTTTGTCTGATTGAGGAAAGCGGGCGCTCCCATGGGGCGCGACCCTCGGGCACAGACGGGCCCGACTCTCGATCGTCTCCCACGAATTCGAACCTGGCCTTCCATCACACGCACGCGTTGCCTACTCGGCAATCCAAGCCATAGTACTGACTCGAGCGGCATGGTCCACTTCGTGCGAGGTGAGGGCCGGTCAGCTGGGGATCAGCCGCCCGAGTGCATCAGGTCGGCGCCGGCCGGGACGCAGATGTCCTCCGGATCGTCGAGCCAGCCGTCGGGCAGAGCAACCGCGCCCGGTGAGCCCTGTCGTCCGCGGGGCCCCTCTGCGTCCTTGGGAAACGGAACGGTCGGATCGAGTTGCGCCAGAAGATCGTCGAGCTCGGCGAGAGTGGACACCAAGGCCATCGAGACTCGAAGATCCGATCCTGCAGGGAAGCCGCGCAGGTACCAGGAGACGTGCTTGCGCAGCTCGCGTAGGCCCTTCTTCTCACCGTGGTGCTCGGCCAGCAACTCGGCGTGGCGGGCGATGATCGTGGCCACCTCGCCGAGGGTGGGTGGAACGGGCTCGGGTCGGCCGTTCAGGCGGGCGCTGAGTTCGGCGAACAGCCACGGCCTGCCCAGGCAACCTCGCCCGACGACGACGCCGTCGCAGCCGGTCTCGGCCATCATCCGGACCGCGTCGGAGGCGGAGAAGATGTCTCCGTTGCCCAGCACCGGGATACCCGTGACGTGTTCCTTGAGTCGAGCGATCTCGTTCCAGTCCGCGGTACCGGCGTAGCGCTGCGACGCGGTTCGCGCGTGCAACGCCACCGCGGCGGCACCCTCGTCGGCGGCGATTCGGCCTGCGTCCAGGTGCGTGTGGTGGTTCTCGTCGATGCCGACGCGGAACTTGACGGTGACCGGAATGTCGGTGCCCTCGGTCGCCTTGACGGCCGCGGCGACGATGCGACCGAACAGGTTGCGTTTGTACGGCAGAGCGGCACCGCCGCCCTTGCGAGTGACCTTCGGAACCGGGCAGCCGAAGTTCATGTCGATGTGGTCGGCCAGATTGTCGTCGACGATCATTTTCGCCGCGGCGTACGTGGTGTCCGGATCGACGGTGTAGAGCTGCAGCGACCGCGGAGTTTCGGTGGGGCCGAAGGTCGTCATGTGCATCGTGGCGGGCTGTCTTTCGACCAGCGCGCGGGCGGTCACCATCTCGCAGACGTACAGGCCCGACGTGCTACCTGCCCGCTCGAGTTCCTGTTCCCGGCACAGCGTCCGGAAAGCCACGTTGGTGACGCCTGCCATCGGTGCCAGGACGACGGGGCTGCGCAACTCCAGTGAGCCGATCTGCAATGTCATGGAAGAGCCTTTGGAACGGAGGGAGAACTTTCAGGAGCAAAAAGGGGTGCCCGGCACCGAAATCGGTACCGGGCACACCAGTCGAGCGAAACTTACGACGCGCGTGCTTCGGCTTTGGCGCGTTCGCGGGCGAGGGAGCGATCTCGCATTTCCTCGAACTTGGTGGCTTGGCGTTCGAGGTCTTCGAGGAACGCGGCGAGTTCTTCGCGCTTGTTCTCACCGCGGGCGGTGAAGTCGTTGCGCTCGAAGACGTTCCACTTGCGCAGCACCGGCCAGACGACGTCTTCGAGGTGCTGACGCAGGTCGTAGATGCCGTGCTTGGCCATGAGCACACCGTTGCGGCGGAAGTTCGGCATCCCGGCACCG